>JAACFN010000239.1 GCA_009937455.1 Verrucomicrobiaceae bacterium
GACGGTAAGATCCGCTCCGCCCGCTTCACCCGGGCAGTGATCCACTCTGGAAGACGTTTCACCTACGAGCAGGTCCAGGACATCCTGATGAAGCCTGATGAAGAAGTCGCCAAGCTCTTTCCCAATGAAGACCCGGAGATTGTCAACATGCTCCACGAGGCATGGGCACTCGCTTCCCTGCTGAGAAAAAAACGTTTTGCCCATGGCGCGCTCGATCTCGATATGGCCGAGGTCAGTGTCACCTTGGACGACAAAGGCAAACCCACCGGCATTGAAAAGCACGAGTACAATGAGTCCCACCAGCTCATTGAGGAGTTCATGCTCGTGGCCAATGAAAGTGCCGCCAAGTTACTTAAAAACCGTTCACAAACCACCATCTACCGCATCCACGAAGATCCCGATCCAGATAGGCTCAATGATTATGCCGAGCTTGCCCGCTTGCATGGCTACAAACCGGGAGACCTGACCAATAAAAAACACATTCAGCAACTACTCGACGATGCCAAAGGAAAAATCGAGGAACATGCCATCAAGATAGGCCTGCTCAAGTCTCTCAAGCGTGCTGCCTATTTCCAGGATCCGCTCGGCCACTACGGGCTTTCTAAAGCAGACTACTGCCACTTCACCTCGCCGATCCGACGCTACGCTGACCTCATCGTGCACCGCGGCCTACAAGCCCATCTTGGCACTCCGCCGAAGAAAGCCGACCGTGTCCCCTCTCCCGGCGAGGCAGCTCAGATCGCACAACACATCTCCGAGACCGAGCGCACCTCTGCCGAGGCGGAAAACGAGTCACGCCGTTTAAAAATGCTTCAGTATCTGCACATGTGCTCACTGGAAAAAGACCCCCCAGTGTTCAACTGTGTGGTCACCGACGTGCGCCACTTCGGCCTCTTTGTCGAAGCCATCGACATCATGACCAAGGGCCTGATCAAGAGCGAAGATTTCCCACACTGCCGAGAAGGTGGCGAATGGCGTTTTGAAGCTAACCTACTACGCTTTACAGGGCCCAAAGACAGCAAACTCACTATTGGCCAACAGCACCTATGCCATATTGCCAACGTCGATATGGAGCGTCAGATGGTTGACTTTAAATTTGGTTACTGGGTAACAATCCACCACGATCCGTCAGGTCGAGCCATCAAGCCAGGCCACCAAGCCACGCTACCAAGCCAGGCCACCAAGCCACGCTTAGGGCGACCTCTTTTTACGGCGGCAGCTTGCCACCACTCCGCTACCGCCACTGTAGGGTGCTTGGTAACGCTTGCGCCATGCCGTGTCTGGAAAGTGATAAACCGCAGGGCATCTTTTTTTGCGTGTGCTGCTGAAGAAAAAGTAGGCTGCAGCCACTAGTAAAACCAGCAAACCAATGCCGCTGACCATGATGATTCTTTTCCACTTCTCTTTACTGATCCACTCACCCCGCAACTCATTTCGTTTCTCTGCAACCGCCTCGTTACTTAAGTCTCTGGCATTGTGCATGAAGCGCAACACCTCCGCACATTCACCCCATGCCGCCATGACGCGGTCCTTTTCGGTCATTTCCCTCCTCGCGCGCCTCGACGCCTCCGAAACGGCTCGGTTCACTCTCGCTGGATCAAGGCCCAAACCTCCGGCTTGAACGTGAAAACCTGAGGGGTCACCAGGCACATAAAAAATAACACACCAGACGGGTGCCCTAGACCAAGCCTCACCCAGAGCACGAGCATAGGTCTTGGCCCCTTGCACTGGCTGCTTGGCACGCGTTACGATATAGATATCAATTTCATGCTCTTTGTATTGCTTGGCCAACTGAAGCTGAATGCTGTCTTCCTCATCAGGGCTTAGCCACTTGGCTGGGTCAAAAATATGACTCGGGGGACGTTGGGGAATGATCGAGTCATCGACATCAAACGCCTCTTCTTGAGCCTGCGTGCTTGCGACTAACAAAAAGCAGGCTGCGATGGCATTGAGCCAAGGTCGATATTTGCAACTCATCTTCATTTCTGATTCTTCTGATGCTTCTCATTCTCCTTCAGCATCTGCATCACATCCTGGGCTGATTTGCGCAACAACTGTGAGGTGTCCTTCACAAAGCCCCTCAACGACAAACGATAATCATCGGCGATCATGTCAGGGATCATCATCTTCAGTGCCTCTTGCCAATCCGCATCATCCATGAACGCCTCAATCGCATAACCAGGTGTGAGCGATAACAATTTACGTTTCACATCAATGAGTAAAAGAATACTCCATGCACGTTGCTCTTCACTCTGCCCTTCCTCATGACCACAGGCATTCATCATCCAAAAACCAAATTCTGATAAACTGATCGGGTCATCGAGCTCAACAGTGCAAATAGACAGGCTGACTTGCGGGAATTGCTTGATGATGCGGTCGATCATTTGATCGATCTCTTGCCGTGCGCCTTGATCAAATACCTTTGCATTGTCCATCCAACGCTGCATGACGGGAGGCTGGAACGGAAATTGCTCGACTGAGCGCTGAGCATCAAATTGACAATTAGGACACTGATCCTCCCTATCCTTGAAACGTATCAAGCAGGATGGACATACCACCGAGGCACGCTTAAACATCCTTGCTGGGTAGACCCTCTTTTTTTCACGAGCTGATGTATTATCCTGATCTGTCACAATAAAAATTCGCTTACTTCTTGTCTGACTGGTCTGCACTATCTGACTGATCTGCAGTGCTCTCAAGCTCAGACTTAGCCTCTTCTTCAGCGGCAGCGGTAACTCCATCATCCTTCACTTCAGTTTTCAGCTCAGCTTCTAGATCCGCCTTATTCGAGGCTTTCTTGGCGGCTTTCTTGGCTACCTTCTTTTTAGCGGCCTTCTTTTTGCCGCCAGCTTGCTTTGACTGAGCTTCGTTATCCCCCTGCTCTTTGGCGGCATGCAATGTGCCATCAGAGAGTAACAGAACAAGACCTTCATTAATCAGCCAGTGAAGATCGTGATACCATGTGTGACGCGTTGCTTCATCGATCTCTGCGGGCAGGCATTCTTTCCAAAGCTCATCGATATTGCCTCCAGCATGATCCGCAACCCATTGGAACAT
>JAACFN010000062.1 GCA_009937455.1 Verrucomicrobiaceae bacterium
CCAGGCTTCTTGGGATCCTGGCTAAAGAGTTTTACTTCATGACCAACCAGTGTGCATGGCAGGAAGGAATCTGTATTCACCCAGATCTTGCCATCGGCATCAATATTGCGCACCTGCATACGGATCTTATCGGCGTGGCCAATGATCATTGCCGAGGTCATGTCGTCCTGCCCCGGGTGGGTATCGATAACGATACCGGCATTGCCCTTGAACTGATGAATCGCCCAGGACTTCGGCATGAACTTCTCAAAATACGGCTTCAGCACCCCGTAGGACATCGCAGCTTCGAGCCCGATCGGACTGGGGGCGGCAAGCACCTCACGCATAAATTCGAATTGGGCCTTAGGCATGGATTTCTCCCATGCTGATTTGGAGCTTGTTTTTTTTGCCGTCGGTTTTTTAGCCATATCGATAAATTGTTAGTTTGTTAAGATGTTGATGCGTTGGATTGAATGTCGTTCCAGACCAGCCGGATGGCGTCTGGGTAAAGCTGATGTTCCTCCACCTGGATGCGGGCGTGCAAGGTGTCGGCGGTGTCGTCTACTAACACAGGAACCTTCGCTTGTAAAATAGTCGGTCCCGTGTCCATGCCGGCATCTACATAGTGAACCGTGCAGCCAGACTCACGAGCCCCGTCTTGCACCGCTTGTTTCCAAGCCATCAGTCCAGGATAGGCAGGAAGGATCGAAGGATGGATATTAAGAATTCTCTGGGGGAACACGTCCAGCAGTGGTGCTTTCACCAGCCGCATGAAGCCCGCAAGACAGACGATGTCCACTGCTGCCGACTTGAGCTGCTCTGCCACGGCGGCCTGAGACGCATCTGGGAATCGTGTGCTATAGCCTCCGCAATCAATCACCTCAGCGCGGATACCCGCCTTCTGAGCACGTTCAAGAATATAGGCCTCTGGGTTATCAGAGAGCACCAGCACAATCTCTGCATCCAGCGAGCCACCCTCAATGGCATCCAAGATCGCCTGCATGTTCGAGCCGGAGCCTGAACCGAGCACGCCGAGTTTGATGGTTCCCTTGCCTGTGGACATGCCGATACCTACTTCGTGGGCATGCGACAGGCAATTCTAATTTGCCCGCTCGTGAAGCATGTAAACCTCAAGGCCGACCCTCGCGATTAAAAGGATAGCCGTTCGGCGCGATAAAATAGGGGCAATGTTCATCTCCATCTTCAGCATCCTCTGCAGCAAATTTCCGCACCATCACACAGCGATCCACTTGTTCACCTGGCTTCCACTTCTCTAATTCCATGCCTGCAATGATCTTCATAGGGGCAGGCCAGAGCGGCTTTGGAATGATCTGCAGCAAGGCATCCTCCCCGAAGTAATCGGCACACTCCTCGGCATGCAGCCACTTACCGCGCCGCCCATTCGGGTTGAGAAACTCCGCCTGCGCCGGCCTAGCTGCGCGCACATGATTAAAAATACAGCCATGCACTAGCTGTTGCACATCGACCTCTTGGTCTCGAAATTCATTCGGCAGCAGATCTCGAAATTTGTCCATCAGTACCAATTGGTGTGAGCGCATCTTCTCAAGCTTACGAAAATAATGATCTCGAGCATCGGGCCCCGGCAGCCGCAAGCCGCTCTCCGTCTCCACGGCCAGATAGAATTTCACAGCCAACTCAAGGTGGATGGTGCGGCCTGAAACAAGATCTCTCAGCAGGTAATCAAGCTCACCCAGCGTATGCCCTGCATCTTGGCGAATCGGCAAGCCCCGTGTTAAGACATCATATTGTGGTGTGGATTCAAGCAGTACTGCCAACGCATCCTCATAAAGGTGCCCGAGTTTTTGCTGCAGATTCAATGCGCTGGCTTGCTTCGGCATGACCAGTGACTTGCAGGGGAAGCTCGTTGCCTCTGGCAAATCGCCCATCAGTGGCGGCTCCTCGATAAGGCTCTGAAAAAGAGCCTCGGAAACGATATCAGATGAGCAGTTCATTTCTATAGGGTTGCGCGCATTGACCATACTTCTCTCTCGTAAATCTAGCGTTCCGTAAATGTGTCAATGAACGGTTCATAACCATTGTTTTTTGAGCGCCTTTGTCAAGTAACGGACCATAGCAATGGCCAAACGGAGAATCGCTTCTCTTGACTCCTTAGCAGAGATGACAGAATCTCTCAGTCATGAAAGATCCGCGCATCTCACAGCTCGCTCGCCAGCTTGTCCGCTACTCCACCAACATTAAAAAAGGAGAGAAAGTCATGCTTCACCTTTGTGATGTGCCCGACGAACTAGGCATCGCCCTAGTCAGAGAAGTCAGAGCTCGAAAAGCAGTGCCTGTGATCAAGGTGGAACATGGGCTGCTGACACGTGAGCTACTGCTCGGGGCCACCGATGAGCAGTACAAACTCATCGCCAAACACCAGCTCGCCGAGATGAAGGACATGGATGCCTACATCGCTATCCGAGGCTCTCACAACATCTGCGAGGCCAGTGACGTTCCAGCAGCGAGAATGAAAACCATGATGAACCACATGCGCAAGGTCATGAACCACCGCGTCGATCACACCAAGTGGTGTGTGCTGCGCTGGCCCCATCCCGCCATGGCCCAGCAAGCAGGCATGAGCACAGAAGCCTTTGAAAACTTCTACTTCGATGTCTGTTTACACGACTACAAATCCATGCTGCCCGCCATGCGTGCCCTCAAGCGCCTGATGGAAAAAACCGATCAGGTGCACATCAAAAACAAAGGCACCGACCTACGCTTCTCCATCAAGGACATCCCCGCCATTGTCTGTGGCGGCAACTACAATATCCCAGACGGTGAAGTCTTCACTGCACCCGTTAAAACCAGCGTCGAAGGCCACATCACCCACAACGCTCCCACCGTCTATCAGGGCATCCCATTCGATAATATCTACCTCGAATTCAAACAGGGAAAAATCGTTAAGGCAGAAGCCGGCTCCAAGACCAAAGAGCTCAACAAGATCCTCGATGCCGATCCTGGAGCACGCTATATCGGCGAGTTCGCACTCGGCTTTCATCCTGGCATCAAGGAGCCGATGCGTGACATCCTCTTTGATGAAAAAATCGCCGGGTCGTTCCACTTCACTCCTGGCCAGGCTTACGAGGAAGCGGACAACGGCAACCGCTCGCAAGTGCACTGGGACATGGTCACCATTCAGCGCAAGGACTACGGAGGGGGCGAGATTTATTTTGATGGCAAACTCATCCGCAAAAACGGCGTCTTCCTACCCAAGTCGCTCGCCGGGCTGAATGAGTGATGACAGGGCAGCCTACAAGCCCGATCCTACATCGATGGCAAACAGGCAGACATCATCGCCAAATTCGCCCTCAACACTATGCCTCCGCGCGTAATCCACCAAAGTGTCGAGGGATGTTTCTAGGTCATCTTCGATGCCGTTTTCCATCGTCGTGATGATGCGCTCGATGCCCAATTCCTCACCAGCCGCATCCTCAACCTCATGTAAACCGTCTGTGTAGACCAGCAGCCGATCGATCTCATCCAGAGAAATGCTGTGTGTGGTAAACACAGCCTGAGGAATCAAACCCAGAGCGGGGTTTGGCTTCGCACCCTGCGGTTGCAGCAGCTTGCCCTTACCTAGCCTAACCACGATAGGAGCTGGGTGGCCAGCACAGGAGTACTGTAGCGTTCCTTCTTTAAGATCGATGACAAAATAAATAGCGGTAGCAAATAAGGTTACCCCTGCCCTTTCGAAGATCGACACAAGGCCGTCATTGACCCCGTAGAGAAACCACTCTGGACTGGTAGCAGACTCACGTTCTTTTTCCATCAGCCCACGCAGCATGGAGACCACCAGGGATGCCCTAACTCCATGCCCCATAACATCACAAAGCAGAATGCCCATGCAGTGCTGTGAAATCGGAATGACTTCAAAAAAGTCTCCCGCCATTTCAGAAGCAGGGCAATAACGACAGCCTACGGTGACTTCTCGTTGATTATCCTGAAGGATCAAACCGTCCAGCTCTTTAGGCAGCAAAGCTTGCTGAATTTCTCGGGCCAGTTGGAGCTCTTCTTCAATGGCTACATTGCGCTTCTGCAACTCATCTGCAAGGGCCCCCATTTCTCTTTGAGCATTAAATAGAGCCGTGATGTCTGTGGTGATGCCAAAGGTGCCACATAGCTCCCCCTTGCGATTAAGCCATGGCAGCTTGGAGGTCTCTGCCCAGGTCGTCTTACCATCATCGTAGGTCTCTTTCTGAAGTGCCTTGAGCATGGGAACGCGAGTTTCCATAATTTCGAGCTCATCTTTACGGCCCATGTCAGCATGCCTTTTGTCAAAGAAGTCCCGATCTGTTTTGCCCAGTAAATCATGCTCAGACTTGGCCCCAAGTTTTTCAGCCGTGGAGCTATTCGCGAGCACAAACCTCGATTCTGTGTCTTTGTAATAAACATTAATCGGAATGTTTTCGATGAGTTCACGTAATCGATGCCGCTCTTCCTTGAGTGCCGTTTCTGCATTTTTTCTTTGTGAGATATCAATAATGGAGCCGACGATACGATACGCCATACCGTCGTCATCTCGCACCACTACCCCACGAATCCGAAGCCACCGCCAAGATCCATTAGGATGCAAATAGCGACAATCATGCGCCAAGGTGTCATCCCCATTTTTTTTGACAATCTTCTTAAAGGTGTCACGCAACTCGGCCACCTCATCTTGGTGAAAATATTTCCTCGCTTGAAGAATAATGTTGGGCGCCTTGTCCGCAGGGTATCCGAGGAAATCAAGCACACGATCCGAGTAGTAAATTTCACGTTCACCCACATACCAGTCCCATACTCCTTCGTTGGATGCTAACAATGCGAGCTCAAGCCTATCTTGTAAATCAGATGCCATCGGAGTGGTGACAGATTATTGGCCGCACAACTCAGGGAGTATTTGCCCACTGCGCCAGCCAGCTATCATATCAAGCGTTCAATTCCACCACATCAAAACAATGCGGCTGGTGAAAGTCCGGCTTCGCCCCCCGTAACTCGGCAACCGATAAGAATTTCTGCTCAGGAGAATCAACAATGAAAGTAACATTGATTCTGCTTCCCTGACCAAAACTAAAATCTGATTCAAGAAAAGACAACGGGATGGATGCTGCTGCCTGCCAGCAACCGTCGCCGGAAATCTTGGCATAGGTTTTTACGCCGACAATCGGAATATCCTCGTTGTCAGCCTTCACGCGCGGGCTAGTAAACTCAGCACTCCACCACGCACCATTAGGCGCGAGGTTGAATTCAAGATAACGATCTGAATGTGCATCTTTGATAAACAATTCAGCAACATCATAGCGCCACAAAGCTTCGGCAAACTGACAGGGCGCCGCATATGGAGAAATCGAAGCACGCTTCTCCCGTGCTGCTACAAACCATAAATGGGTAGGGTCCATCGCCAACGCAAAGGTGGCTGGCACAGCTACAGACTGGCCATGCCAATCTCGGTCCACCATTGACCAGCTGGGATCGAGCCCCTCCCAGCATAGCTGCTCCCTTTGTTGATCAATCCGCATAGCTCAATCTGTGCATCTCCAGCAATTTTGCCAAAGCTAAATCGAGACTAAACCCAAATACCTTTGCTCGTTACATTTCCATCTAGAAAATCCTGCCAGCATATTAATGCTCAAATCTGAGGGCACTTTTCCGCCTTTCTCAGGCCCTTAGGAAAAGAAAGTGTGACATTTATTCGACATCGATGAAATAAACTGGTAAAGTTACCTTAAATATGTTGTGAAGAGCCCTGTCCTTGCAGGGACACTAACTCGACGCAAATCCACCGTATTTTCAAGATCACCTTACATGCATACCATTGAATATATTGGTCCTCGGCCAAGGAAACCTGTGCGCAGATCATGGGGTGGTGGCTGGCTGATGGTTTTCCTTGTCGTCACGGCTGTAGGGATTGCAGCTCATCCACTCATCACCAAAGCCTTAGCTGATAGAGCGCCAGTCACAGAGCTCAAGGTCGACGAAACGGTATCTTGGCTCGAGCAGCACAGCGGATTCGGCAATCGGCTTGCCGCAGCAGCGCTAATGCGCACACAGGTGGATATCAGCTACGATGATGCTTATTATAATATCAGCTTTCCGATGGGCGATATCCCGAGTGATAAAGGCGTATGCACAGATCTCGTCATCCGCAGTTATCGCGCATTAAATACTGATCTTCAACAGCTTGTGCATGATGATATGCAGCTCAACTTTAGAATCTACCCTCAGCTCTGGAACTTAAATCAGCCTGATACCAACATTGATCACAGGCGAGTCCCCAATCTGCAACGCTTCTTTAGCCGGCACGGCAAAGAAATCCCCATCGAGAGCGATGATGCCATCGCAGAAAACACGAGTTATGGAGATGTTATCGTCTGGAGACTCCCTCACGGAGACACCCACATCGGTATCGTTGTTCCAGGACCGGGAAGCCGCAAACACGAAAAGTGGGTTGTCCACAATATCGGCTCAGGCCCACAGTGGGAAAACAAACTGACGGAATATCAGATTATAGGTCAATACCGCTATTACGGTATGCAAACAGTGGTGCAATATACTCGGCCATAGGCTTTCAAGCTCACTCACTCTGACCACTTCGCCAGCGCTTTGTCTAAAGCCGCACACTTATTCACTCTGAAGTTCTCACCCGCTTGCACAGTGGCCCGCTTGCCAGTGCCACTCTGAAGGTGGATTTCAACGGGTGTTTCACCTGGGTATTCTACCAGAATATTACGGATAGATTCCAAATCACTTTTGGTGTGCCTGGCTAACCAAAGGTTTACTTGCACAGATGCATTTTGGCTGCTTTTTCGGGCTTTAAGTTCTTTGAGCTGCGATCCAGTCAGACTTAAAGTCTCAGTGCGGTCATCCACCTTGATGCTTGCCTTGAGACGGATAACCTTACCGGACATTAATATGCCCGCTTCACGTGCTGGGCTGTAACTCTCTGACCAGCAGACCACCTCACAACTACCGGTGAAATCCTCAATATGAATAACACCAAAAGGTTTGCCCGCGCGAGTAACCTTGTGCTCTACATAACGAATCATGCCAGCAAATGAGTGGCGTGTACGCTTGTCTTTAGTATCTAATTCATCGAGCAAACCGATTTTTTCAAAGCGGCCAGCATCGATTGCTGCGCGGTATTTATCCAAGGGGTGGCCACTTGTGTAATAGCCAAGTAACTCCTTCTCATGGGTCAAGCGCTCATCCTTAGGCCATTCCTGAGTATCAGCGCCAGAGTGGCCTTGATCAGATTCTTGCCCCGCACCAGCAAAGTCCATGGTGTCAAACAGGGAGTCTTGGCCTTGTGCCCTATCTCGCTGCGCTGAGCTCGCTGATGCTACCACCTGCTCGACCCGTGCAAACATGCCCGCACGTGTCTCACCAGTCCAGTCCATCGCCCCCGCCTTAACGAGGTTTTCTAAGATGCGTTTGTTCACGCTCCGGGAATCCAACCTGTTGGAGAAATCGTCTAAATTATCAAAGATTCCATTTTGCTCTCGCTCGGCAATCGCGGTCGCCATCGCACCTTCCCCGACATTTTTAATCGCCGCGAGTCCATAGCGAATGGCCATCTTTCCAGAAGGCGTCAACTCAGGAGAAAAACGTAATTGCGATTGATTGATATCGGGTGGTAGCACTTCGATATCCATACGATGACACTCCGATATAAAGACTCCGATTTTGTCGGTATTGTTGAGCTCGTTTGAGAGCAAGCCGGACACAAATTCAACTGGGTGGTTAGCCTTCAGGTATGCCGTCCAATAAGAGATATGCCCGTAACACGCTGAGTGAGATTTGTTGAATCCATAACCCGCAAAGCCTGCAATTTTATCAAAGATTTTGTTGGCAAGCTCAGCATCGATATCGTTGGTGACCTTGCTACCCTCAACAAAGATCTCACGCTGCTTCGCCATTTCTGAGGGTTTCTTTTTACCCATCGCGCGCCGCAGAATATCAGCTCCACCGAGTGTGTATCCCGCAAGCTGCTTCGCCGCATTCTGCACCTGCTCCTGATAAATCATAACGCCGTAGGTGTCCCCACATATCTCCTCTAATAGAGGGTGCTCGTAGGCCACAGGCTTAATGCCTTTTTTGACCTCAATCATCTGATCAATATAGTCCATCGCACCGGGGCGGTAGAGTGCCAACAGGTCGATGATATCATCAATTTTCTGGATGCCGTATTTTCGACAAGTTTCAACCATGCCGCCTGATTCCAACTGGAATACACCCATGGTTTCACCGCGGTTCAAGAGCTGCAAGGTGGGCTCGTCATCAAGAGAGATATTGCTGATGTCAAAGTCCGGCGTATGCTGCCTGATATGTTGAACGGCATCTTGGATAACCGTTAGGTTTTTGAGCCCTAAGAAATCCATCTTTAGCAAGCCAACCTCAGTGATGGCGTTCATGTCACACTGAGTGACCACCTCGCCTTCGTTACCCCTTGTTAGCGCACAGTGTTCATCAAGAGCCCTGTCACCAATAACGATTCCCGCCGCGTGCACGCCGGTGTTCCGGTTCAGACCTTCAAGCTTAACCGCGTGGCTCCAAAGCTCCTGCCAAGTGGAGCTGTTTTCGATGACATCTCGCAGCTCTTGTTTTTCGTTAAACTCATCTTGAAGTTTGATGCCGGGCTTGGTCTCAATCATCTTGGCCAGCATATCAGCATCGCCATAGCTGACACCCATCACCCGAGCCACATCACGAATCACACTTTTAGCGCCCAAAGTACCGTAAGTGATAATATGAGAAACGGAACGCTCTCCGTATTTTTGTCGAACATAGTCGATCACCTCAGGGCGGCGGCTCTGACAAAAATCAATATCAACATCCGGTGGGCTGACCCGCTCCGGGTTGAGGAATCGCTCGAAGAGCAGCCCAAATCGCATCGGGCAAATATCGGTGATTCCCATCGTGTAAGCCACCAGAGAACCAGCTGCGGATCCACGTCCTGGGCCCACGGGAATATCTTGATCACGACTCCACTGAATAAAGTCAGCCGTGATTAAGAAATAGGAGGCAAAACCAAGGTCGTTGATGGTCTTGATTTCATAATCAAGCCGATCATTGAGAACCTCCATCATTGCATCGGTGGAGACATTCTCTTGCTCGGCAAGCTGTGCTAATTTATCCGCTGGATAGCGTGACTCTAGGCCCTCAAAGCAAACCTTGCGGAAGTATTCCTCACGTGGGGTGCCATCAGGAGCATCAAATTGCGGGTATTTCTCTGAGCTCGTCGGGTCTAGCTTAAGCTCGATGTTACACTTCTCTGCAATCTCCAAGGTCGCATCACAGGCCCCCGGAAAATCAGCAAAGAGAGCTCTCATTTCTTCACCGGATTTAAAATAATGCTCAGCAGGGTAGCGTTTTCTGTTTTCATCCAGCAGCAGTCTCCCCTCGCCAATACAGAGCAGAACATCCTGAGCTTCAGCATCCTCTTTATTGAGAAAATGAACATCATTGGTAGCCACCATTTTCAGACCTAGCTCCTCCGAGAAGCTCTTCAGCTGCTGATTGATTTGCTGCTGAATTTCAAGCCCCTGATCATTGAGCTCGAGATAAAAATCATCGGCACCAAAAACATCACGCAGACCAATGACTTCCTTGCGGGCACCCTCAACATCGTTGCGATGAAGCCATTCATTAACAGCTCCATTGATGCAGCCACTCAGACAAATCAGTCCTTCGGCATACTTAGCGAGGTGCTCCCGATCAATCCTTGGCTCGCCTAAGTATTCGCCTTCAAGGTGGCCAATGGTGACAAGCTTAACGAGGTTTTTCCAGCCCGTTTCATTTTTAGCTAGCAGTGTCAGGTGCGTTGAGTTCTTGCGTCCTGGCACCTCTTTTTTATCACTCAAGGACGCAGGAGCCAGGTAGATCTCACAACCAAGGATTGGCTTCACTCCGGCAGCAAGCGCATTTTGATAAAATTCAACCGCCGCATACAGGTTGCCATGATCGGTCATCGCCACAGCCGGCATTTCAAGCTTAGCAGCCGCGGCTACGAGCTCCTTAGTCCTCACGGTAGAATCCAGCGTAGAATACTCACTGTGGACATGTAGATGGACGAAGGAATGAGTGGACATGGTGAGTAGTAGTGGGGCGAGTCTAATGAGCAAGGTGCCGATGGCAATTCACGAGTGCATTCAGACCAGACTTTTTTCTTCAGACCCTTTGAAAACCGAGTGCTTGCAGAAGATGTCCGATTGACATTGTATTTTGAGAAGGTAAAATATTAGCGCTAGCTAACAAGCCGGTGTTCTCATCCAATGTCCGAACTCGACACCATCGACTTTCTTTGTTCGTCATGCAGCTGCAAACTTCAAGTGCCTGCTGCCATGGCTGGAGTCAGCGGGCCATGTCCCAACTGCAACAGCAGCATTACGGCACCTTTACCTGCAGCTTTACCTGCACCTTTACCTGCATCTGCAGCCCTGCCTGCCGCCCCGCCCACAGTGCCGCCCACAACCCCACCCGAAGCGCAGCATGCACCACAAGCTAAAATCTCGACCCTACCGCCCAAAAGGCTACCCGAGCACATTCCATCGACAACAATACGGGCAACAGCTCAATTAATAAGGAAATCAACACAGGCTGATGAGCCAGTCGATAAACCCAAAATCAAGTATCGTGGATTTATACTGGAGGCTTCTGCTTCAGAGCTCAGCGATGAGAGCTTTCAGCCAAGCAGACCACGTTTATTGAGATTTGTTGTTCCTTCGGCTTTTGCCGTAGCTGCAAGTTTCGTTGCATTGGCGATTCTTCACCTAGTGGGCATGGTTGATCTCCTCAATTATCAAAACTTCTTCAAGACAGTTATCAAGGGACAGGAAGAAACCACCCCCACCAGCCAGAACACCTCTGTGCTGGCATCCCTTCCTAAAACAAAATCTAAATCTACTGAGCCGTTAACTACTCTACCAAAGACCTCCGCTCCAAAGACCTCCGCTCCAAAGACTGCAGTTCCACAGACTACTGAAATTGCAACTGTTGAACCCGCACTGAGCTCAAAACTAGAATCTGACGCTCTGCCAGCATCTAGCAATCCAGTAAAACCGGATACCGAATTGGGGTCTGTTGCTAAGAAAAAACCCTTGGCTAAGAAGGCCCCGAGCAAGGCCAGTGAGCCTGAGCCGCCCGTGATTGCCTCCACTCAGCCCAAGAAACCTGCGCAAAAAACGCAGGTCACAAAGATAAATCCAATCATGGCTAATATCACCGAAAAAGGTGAGTTTCCTGAGCTTAAGCTCTCGCCTTCCGCACCCAAGCAGAACCAAACTCCTCCTTTACCTGAGCCTGAGCCTGAGCCGGCTTCAGTGCCAAAAGTAGGCTATCTTGCAGACGAAAACCTTGAGGCGTTTCTTGAAACCAAGACACTCGACGAAAGGCTCCCCTACCTACTCAAGGGCGCAACATCACCCCATGAGATGCAGGGCACTAGCCTTGCACGCCCCTTTAAGCCGGTCAAATCTGTCCGCTTGCTAGAAACTCGCTCTGGCGCAGAGAATAACATGGTTGAGCACCTGTATATGGTCAAATTTGAAGATCCTGCTCATGATGGCAATCGGCTCAATCTCATCGTCTTGCTAGTAGAACGCATCGGCAAACATCCTCCTCTGATTAACGCTGATGCTTTTCTGGAGCATTATGACAACAAGCTTACTAAATATGCGCTGAAACCAAACTCTGAAGCGGTCACTTTTCATTGTATTGCCGTGGCAAGCACCTCTGATTTTGCAGGTGAACTCCCCACCGAGATCAGACAATCGCTAGTACGCTTCACGATTAAAAATCACCCCTATTACCCAGCCAAATTTAATGCCTACCTGAGTAAAGACTCCCCCTTGATGAGCCATGTCGGCAGCGGCAAGAGCTTTCCCTACACCAGCTCAAGATATTGCATTCTCTCTTTCAAATGGAATACCACACACCCTGAGCATCCCTATATTGAACTTCATGATGTCGTTAACAGCAGCGGCTGGGAGCAGCAAAAAACTGAGGTGTTCAATCACCAAGCCTCATCTATTAAATCGGATACGCGGGCCTCTAAGGCTTGGCAGGCGGAGTAGAGGGAGGGGCTGGCTGCCTGCGGACACAAACAAATGCCATTTGCCTTCGGTAGCGGGGTATCGAAGAGTCTGTCGTTAGCTTGATCATGCCAAAGGCGGGAGTATTTGTATCTTTTGGTTTAACGACTAATTGATATTCAAATCCTTCCCTGATCGTCTTTAATTCATAGTCAAAATTTTTGTTAGTCGCTCCATGCTCTAAGATATGAATCGGCTCGCGACTGTTAATTTTGAGCTGAATCACCTGTGCTTGACCATCTCCATGCTGCTCCCAGAAGCTTGTCTTTGGATTAACCTCAAAAAGCACGGGGATATTGATGACCACAGAGAGAATCGAAGACGGCTTCTTATCTTCATCCTCCGTGGTCCAGATGAGCACGGTTTTTTCCACCAATCCCGAAAAGGTGCCCAACTCAAAGACCACCTTGATTTCTCCTTGCTCACCGGGCTGGTAACTCAGCTTGCCCCCTTTGACCTTGGCGCTGAGGCATGAACAAGCGGAGTCATATCGTTTAATCGTGATGGTTCGGTCCGTATTGTTGGTGAAAAAATAGGGCACGGTTACCGTCTTCGCCTCTGGAGCTACCGTGACCTCAATGCGGCTTTCATCAAAGCTGAGGCCATTTGCTCCATAGAGAGATGAGCCCGCAGCCAGAGTCATCAAAAACAATATCGCAAGAGATCGAATAAAGGCAGTTCTTATGATCATGATGATAAGAATGTTTAGTCTATTAGCTCAATCGCGATGATCAGGCTACACCCGCGCCATCGTGGACCAAGAATGAGTAAGGGTTTGTCGGCGTGTAAGACGGGGTTCATCTGCATAATCTTGCGCCGGTGCTGCCAAAATTCAAGATCAAGACGCAAGCCGCCATCATCAGAACGTCCACGCGACTCAAAGCTTAAAAGTATTTCCTCGGACGGCTTTAGTGGAGTCAACCAGTTCTCATAACTGTAGTGCTGAAATCTCATTTGTTTGATACCGCGCAGCCGCCCAGTCACCTCTTTTTCAACAGGCGCGTATTTCTCTGCCCACTTTTCAAGTGCGCTATCGCTACCGAGATAGAGCGATGCCTTGATTTTGCCAACGACTTCCTTGCCCTTGTCAGAGTCATTCTGATCGGCAAGCGCAGAGCTTAGCATCAAGGTCGGTAACAAAACAGCCCTGAAAAAAGGGCATAAACATCGGGTCAGCATAGTGGTCGGCATGTAGATTGGAAATAAAGTCATCAGCTCAGCTCAACGGGATCAAAAGATCATCTCTGTATTCACCGTAACTACTCGCGATGAAGCACTCCTACTGTGCCTTGGTTCACCGACAATTTCAAAATCATCTGGTATATCCTCGAGGCCCTCGAGCACAATCACCGTCGCGCCGTTATCATCAGAGCTAAATATATTGGCCCTGACATCCCCATCTGGCATGTAAATGGCAGGTTCGACAGATACGGCAGATACTGCTGCAACAGGCGCCACTGAATCCGGCATATGGCTCACTTGAGTGCCCATGTAAAAACACATCACCATTGCAGCTGCCGCGGCCGGAAGCGCGAGCCATTTGTTGAGCTTGTTACCCAACCATTGTGATCCGGTCGATCTTACGCGAGCCGCAGACTCTGCCTTTTCGTTTTCGATAGCCTGCAAAATACGCTGGTTGAAAAAATCGGCGTAAGGAGGCTCCACACTTGCTGGCATATTCGCCTGAATGTTTGACTGCATCGCCCGCACTGCATCACGCTCAGCCAAAAGCTCAGGATGATCCTGTGCCCATAATTCGACCTGTACTAGCTCATCACCACTGAGTTCACCATCTATCCAGAGGGTGAGCATCGCTTCGTCAGGTGCTTGATTGTCTTGTCTTTTCATATCTTTTTTCAGCTTTGAGTTATTAGATTTCAGATTGAAGATGCTGTTGAAGTTTTTGCCGTCCATAATAGAGCCTGCTCATTACCGTGCCGAGCGAACTACCGATAATCTCTGCAATCTCTTTGTAGTCTAGGCCCTGCACCTCACGCAGCACAACAACCTCGCGGTGTTGGGCTGATAGCTTATCGAGTGCTTGATTAATGCGCTGCCGAAGCTCTGCCTGCTCGAGGACTTGATCAGGTCGTTGACCTTGCTGAGGTGCTGTCGGCGCGCCAGGGTCCATCTTGCCAACATCAAACACCTCATCATTGAGCTCGCCGTCTCCTTGAATGCGGCGCTTACGCATCCAGTCGTAGACCACATTGTGGCTAATTCTGAAAAGCCAGGTAGAAAAACGGGCACGCGACTCAAACTTAGGCAGAGCCTTCCATGCTTTGATAAAAGCCTCCTGAGCTAGATCCCAAGCATCGGCATCGTTTTTTACCATATTGTAAATCATCGCGTAAATTCTCCCTCGGTGTTTAGTGACAAGCCGATCAAATGCACGCGTATTGCCCGTCTTGGCTTGCTCAACCCATCGAGCATCCTCCTCTGCGCTGGCTCTTTGCTCGTCTTTACTATCATTAGGATCTGGTCGGGAATGATTGGATGTCGCTGCGGTCTGATCTGATAAAACTTGCTCTGACTGAGGCTGATCACCTTCATCTGCCTGCATCGCAAGTGCTCCAAAAGGGCCTGCACATGTGATCGTTGCCGACATAGGCGTTGGTGAAACAAACCCTTTCACCAGTTTTGACGCAATGTGACCCAAAATATTCATCTAAATTACCTGAAATGTCATCATAGGGCAGAGCCAGCACATGACGAACACTAGACTGCCGTTTAAAACCCCATTTTGCAAGACGGCGTTTTTGCCATTAAACCATCTAATCATCATACAAAAACAGCTCACAAAAAAAATACCGACAGTAGGTGCTTTTCCTTTCGCATTTCTCGATCGCCAGTCTATCATTAACACAGCAATGCAATGTGAACACTGCGATAACAAAGCTACCGTCTTTTACACTCAGATTATTGACGGCATCGGCAAGAAAACTTGCCTATGTGAATCCTGTGCCAGTGAGCAAGGCATAACTGACCCTGAGGGCTTCTTACTAGGTAGTCAGGACATTCAAAAGCAGGGAGATTCCCCGGAGCACAAAGCCTTACCTGCAGGCACACCTCAAACAGAAGCCGCTACCGACAAGCTGCCAAGCCGCTGCTGTCCAGGATGCGGCTTTGCCTTTGATGACCTCAAAAAAACAGGCCGCTTGGGCTGCAGTGAGTGCTATGATTTTTTCAGAGAAGAAATAAAAAACAACCTCGGCAGCATGCACAAAGGCACCAGCCATGCGGGCAGAGTCCCCGAGGGCATGCTCCAGGCATTCAAAGAGCGCCAAGAGCTCGAGCAACTTCAAGAAAAGCTCGATGCCGCAGTAAGCTCCGAGGACTATGAAAAGGCCGCCGCCCTGCGTGATGAGATCAGCAAAATTTCATCACAAGAAACTACCCCACCCGATCCAGCCAGCCAGCCATGATGCGATTTTCTACACTCATGAAGCATCCCGCCGACTGGATGACTGGTGCCGACACGGACAGCGCGATTGTTCTCACCAGCCGCATTCGCCTTGCGCGTAATATTACTGGCGCACCCTTTCCCGGCTGGGCGCGCAAGAACGAGCGAATGGCAATTCTGCCGGAGCTGCGCGACAAGGTCGAAACACTGCCGGAGATGAAAGATGCCTTCTCCCATCAGCTTAGTGAGCTTTCATCAGTTCAAAAACAAGTCCTTGTGGAACGCCACCTCATCAGTCGTGAACAGGCTGCTCGGAGTGAAGGCAGCGCCATCGTCGTCAATCGCGACCAGACACTCAGCGTGATGATCAATGAGGAAGATCACCTACGCCTGCAATCGATACGCTCCGGGCTGCACTTACGTGAGGCATACCAGCTCATTGCCAATGTCGATAAGGAGCTTGAGCAAGTGCTGCCCTATGCTTTTGACCATGAGCTAGGTTATCTCACCGCCTGCCCCACCAATGTGGGCACCGGCCTACGTGCCTCCGCCATGCTGCATCTGCCAGGACTTGTGATCAGCGATCACATTGGCCAGGTGATCCAAGCCGTGGGCAAGCTAGGGCTGGCCGTGCGAGGTATTTTTGGTGAGGGCACCGAATCACTTGGGCATCTTTTCCAAATTTCTAATCAATCAACACTTGGAGAGTCGGAAGAGGATATTTTAAATCGACTCGAGCGGGTAATTCAGCAGGTCAGAGAACAAGAGCGTAATGCTCGCAGCAAACTTCTCGAGGAAGACCCGCAAATGCTGGCGGACAAAATCTCTCGCGCCTATGGGCAGCTAAAATACGCCTACGTTATTGATTCCAAGGAAGCCCTAACCCACTTGTCCTTGGTCCGACTAGGCAGTGACATGGGATGCTTTCCGAAGCAAGCCATGGAGCTTTGTGACTCTTTATTGATGGACATCGAGCCAGCACACCTTCAGCATAAGGCTGAACGTAAATTGGCACCGGAAGAAAGAGATACTATGCGTGCGGAAATTATTCGTAGCAGGTTGCAAAATCTCTCTTCCCCTGTTATAAATTTCATAACTTCTTAATTTATATCCAGAATACTACCGTATTCATAACCAACAACCTCACAGCTAACATCCTCCAACATCCTCATACGGAACCGCATCAATCATGAATAATTTTACTCCAAGAGCCCAACAAGTTCTCGCTTTGGCACGCAAAGAAGCAGACCGCTTTAACCATAACTATGTCGGCACCGAACATATTTTATTGGGTCTCATCAAGCTTGGGCAAGGAGTTGCGGTAAGCGTATTACAAAACATGGGGCTCGATCTGGAGACGGTGCGCATTGAAGTTGAAAAACAAGTTGGGTCCGGTCCTGACAACACAGTTTCTGGGAATATTCCTTACACTCCTCGTGTTAAAAAAGTGCTCTCCCTATCAAACAAGGAAGCAGAACAACTCGATCACTCATACGTCGGCACTGAGCATATTCTATTAGGCCTTTTGCGTGAGGGTGAAGGTGTCGCAGCCCGCGTGCTCACCAGTCTCAATGTCGACATCAACCAGACTCGTCAGGAAATCCTCGCCGAGATTGATCCTAATTTCAACCCAGACGATCTTGGCGACGAGTTCGAGGACTTTGAAGATGAAGGTGAAATTGAGGCTCAAGGTGAAGGCGAGGGAAAAAGTAAAACCCCAGCACTAAAAGCCTTCGGCCGTGATCTAACTAAACTTGCCAAAAAAGATAAGCTTGATCCCGTTATTGGTCGTTCATCAGAGATCGAACGTGTTAT
>JAACFN010000063.1 GCA_009937455.1 Verrucomicrobiaceae bacterium
CCGTGTATCATCAACCTCAGATACACAAGGCTACGCATCATCTCTCTCATTCACAAAAAATACACCTAGGAAAACATGCCTGCTAAACCCACCATCGTATGGTTCAGACGCGATCTCAGAATTGATGATAACCCAGCATGGAACTGGGCAATCCGCAAGGGAGGCCCGATCATTGCCCTCTACATCCATGCCCCCAGCAATGATGGCGTCTGGCAACGTGGCGGCGCATCAAACTGGTGGCTGCACCACGCCTTAAAAGACCTCGACAGCCAACTCCGTGAGCATGGTAACCGCCTGGTGGTCCGCAGCAGCAAAGACCCACTTACCACCTTACAGCAAGTTATCGCTAGCTCAGATGCCCAGGCTGTCTGCTGGAACCGTTGTTACGAGCCTGCCTACGTCAAACGTGACACCGCTATCAAACAAGCCCTGCAAGCCTCTGGCATTGAAACCCACAGCACCAACGGATCATTATTACTCGATCCGCACATCATCAAAAACAAGTCAGGCAACCCTTTCCAAGTATTCACCCCCTTCTGGAAACACACCAAAGAACATGGCGTCGCCCAACCTGAAACCCTCTCCTTGGCCAGCACCTCTGTTGATATCGAATCAGAGCCCCTAGACTCTCTGGAACTACTCCCTAACATCCCCTGGGACAAGGGCATGGAATCCTTCTGGGACCCTACTCGCAAAGGTGGCCTAAAACTACTCGATGCCGCCATCGCAAAAAGCAAGCCATACAACATCCAGCGCGACTTACCTGACGCGGATGGCACCAGCCGGCTCTCCCCCTACCTGCACTTCGGCCAGATCAGTCCGCAGGAGTTTTTCCATACCATACGCAGTGGCTGTCCTGACCAGGAAAAAGCGGACACCGGCATCCTGCGTCAGCTTTATTGGCGAGAATTCTCAGCCCACCTACTCTACCACTTTCCACACAGCCAGGACCTCGCCCTCAAGCCCGCTTATGACCTGTTTCCCTGGTCCTTTAACGAAACATACCTGCGTGCCTGGCAACGAGGTGAGACCGGCTTCCCCATCGTTGATGCTGGTATGCGCCAGCTCTGGCAAACCGGCTGGATGCACAACCGCGTGCGCATGATCGCCGGCTCGCTGCTCGTCAAACACCTACTACAACCATGGCAGGAAGGCGCCCGCTGGTTTTGGGACACCCTCGTTGATGCTGACCTCCCCAACAACTCCATGGGCTGGCAATGGGTTGGAGGATCTGGGGCAGACGCCTCACCTTACTTCCGCATCTTCAATCCCATCATCCAGGGCAAAAAATTCGATCCCGACGGCCACTACGTCAAAAAGTGGATCCCCGAGCTTGCCCAGCTCCCCAAAGAACAGATCCACACCCCTTGGGAAGCCACCCCTATCGAGCTCTCCTGCGCCGGCATCACCTTAGGCAAGGACTACCCCTACCCGGTCATCAGCCACGAGGACGGCCGCCAGAGCGCACTCGACGCCTACGCACAGTATAAAGAAATCCTAGCCAACGACCCACGCTAGCTTCCTTGGACCCCACCAACGTGTAACTACCGCTTCAGCTTCAACTCCGAACTTCAACTTCAACTTAATCCGCCGAACGGCGGATCAGCTCATTGAGCGTATAATAGGCACTGGCGTCGCGTCAGCGACCGCTCAATCCGAGGCAGCAACCACGAGCCCCAGCTACGCGACGAAAACCTTTTCCCCTCAGCTTCCGTGGGTTAAAACCCACGGCTAACATAAGCGGTCGCTACGCGACAAATGTCCCCATCGACCAGATGGCGTCGCACATCGGTTTTTCAGGAATGTTCTCTGGAAAGAAAAAACCCGCTGGGCAGTAGCCCAACGGGTTGGATGAATAACTGTAGATTAGCTGCGCTTGCGGCGAAGCACAAGGGCGAGTCCTCCAAGGCCGAGCAGAGCGGCGGAGGATGGCTCGGGGACTGTCAGTAGCAAATTGTCGATGGTTACTCCGGATCCCGCCACGGCATCCCGGGCGAAAACCACTTGAAGATAGTCAAAATCGCTCACGTCAGTGAAGCCTAGGCTGGCAAGGTCAATGGTAGTGCTGTAAGTGCCTGATCCAGCTCCGGTAAGCTTGGCGAAATAGGAGTAGTCTACACCACTGAGACCGTTTTCTCCCAAGTAGCCATCTGGTGCAACGTCAGAGAGCAGATCCCCGTTGAGCAATTCATAAGATTCCATAACCCCTGGGTCGGTTAGGCCATTATCAAGCTCAAGGTACTGGTAACGACCGCTGCCATCAGCGGCAACATGACCGAAGTTTCCGATTCGGCTGGTCCCATAGGTGGGAATGGAGCTTCCGATCGTTCCGATCAGGAATACAGAAAGTGATTCGGAGGCTGAAGTTAGTGTATAGTCAAAACTAAGGTTGATGGTTTGGCCGGTAGCTGATCCCACACTGACTCCTCGTGCCACGGCACCCTCACTGGCTACATTGTCGCCATCCCCCGTATTTTGCAAGGTGCCGCCGCTGATGCCCCAACCGGAAACGGTATTCTTAAAATGGGAGTTGTCGTCAATATTCTGTGCGTAGAAATTGCCAGTTCCAGCAACACTACCACTTGAATAATCATCATTCATAAGTACTTGCACGGATGCTGCACGGGTGTCGGTAGTCGCGGCCAGAGACACTGCTCCGGCGAGAGCTACGGTGAGGAGGGATGTTGTTGTCTTTTTCATTTTCTGTTAGTGGGTTTTGTGATTTGATGCGTGAGTTACAGATCTGGCACTTGTTACCAGCTGAAACCTATACACCCTTAGCTCCATAAGAATACACACAATCACCCTCCGTGTCTTGGACGATAGAAGTTATTTTTATTACCAGATGACCAGAAAAAACCGCCGTGGCCACGGCGTGGCCAGTTGAAGTGGAGAGTTTAAGTTGAAGTAACCGCCAGCCGCCTGCGGCGGAATGGTGAATTTTGAATAGTGAATATTGAAATCCAGCTCGACGCGTTCACTTGCAACTCAAACTCTGCCGCAGGCACCCCAACATGGTCGGTGGTCAACGAGAGCTGCCACGAAGCGGCTCCCCACTTCGACTTCAACTTGCCACTTCAACTGTTATCACTATGCCACGCACGGGAATCCGCCTTGATCTCCTGCCATATCGCTTCCGTTTGTGCAAAGCTCAGGCGGGGTGGGCTACTGGTGGGGATCTCCAACTGACTGACCATCTTGCCAATCGCCTCGATGATGGCTTCGTTGATTTGTTTTCCGTGTTCGACGGTGGCTTCTGCGGCATCTTCTCCCAGGGCAAGCCTGCCACCGGAGTTTGCTTCCTGGCCGCGCTGGAGTAGTGACATGTCGATAAGCTCCGGCTCGATGGCGAGCAGTTGTGAGATCTCGTATTTACCGGCGTGGTCGCCCTCGTATTGCCCTTCCACGAACTCCGGGTCAGAGTGAAAGAGGACGGGGATGCCTATTTGGGCAGTGAAGTATTCCGCAACGAGTCGAAGGTCAATCTGACTGCCACCGGAGTGGCCACTGACTCCGATGACGGCTCTGAAGCCAGCATTGGCAAAGGCCCGCAGCTGATAAAGGAAGTGATAGCATACCGGTTCCGGTGGCATGCCTCCAAGGTATGCTTGCTCATTGCCAACAACTTCATCGAGCCATGGTTGGTGAAAGCCGGTTTCGTGAATGTGATAGCCCTGGGTGGGCGCGACGACCCCGCCAAAACGCTGGGCAGCCTGATCACAGTAATAATCCGCCTTCAAGGTATCCAGCCCGAAGGGAGCGATGTGCCCATGAGGCTCGCAGAGTCCGTAGGGAATGTAAACCAGCGGGAGCCTTTCCTGGCGCTCACGCAGCTGGTCCGGGCGCAAGCGTGCCCATCTTACTTCAGAGGTTTGGGTATTCATTGCATGGTCAGTTCTTAATCTTAATCGTGGGTGATTATGAGCAAGAGTTTTTATTGAAATACCTTTGGCCCATAGAAGTTCCTGATCCAGCGGTGCTTGAAGCGGATTTCATCCATTACTTCCTGTGGCAGGTCCGGCTCATCAAAGACTTCAATATTCTGCTTCGCGTATTCCGGGATGTGCATGGAGGAAAGCGCGGAGGTCACTCCCGGCTGTTGGGTGACGTATCTGAGGGCGAGGCTAACCAGACTACTGGCGTGCTCCGGGATGAACTTCTCGAACTCTGCTACTTTTTCAATGTAGACGTCACGAGGTCCCATGTCGAAGTAGCCGTCACGGAAGTCCCCTTTGGCAAAGGTGGTGTCAGGCTTAAGCATTCCGGTGAGTCCCCCCTCATCGAGCACACAGCGTGCGAGCACGGCAACGTCATTCTCTAGGCATGCCGGCAGGAAGCAGTCGATAGGGGTCGGGTCGAAGAGATGGAAGATGGCCTGCACGGAGTGAATCCGCCCGCTCTGAATGAGTGGCAGTGCCATGTCATGCCGGTGATCAGGCACGGAGACTCCGATGGAGCGTACCTTGCCTGAGTCCAAGAGAGCCTCGAGCTCATCAAGCCAGTATCCTTCCACGCCCCAGTTCGCCCAGTAGAGATGCATTTGGTAGAGGTCGATGCTGTCAACCCCAAGGGTCTTGAGACTTGTCTCCGCCTCACGGGTGATGTGCCCTTTGGGGAAGCAGGTCTCGACATCCACGGGGGCACCCCACTGCAGGGCCGGGCCGATGCATTCTGCCTTGGAGGCGATGAATGGCTTTGCTCCGCTCCATGACTTCAGTGCGGTGCCGATTATTTCCTCTGAGCGTCCATAGTGGCGGGCGGTATCGATGAGATTAACACCACTGCCCCAGGAGGCGTGGATGGCGTCGATGGCATCGGTCTCGCTGAACTCGCCGAAGACGCCCATGAGACCAAAGGCGCCAAAGCCAAGGCGGGAGACTTCTTCGTTGAGGGAGGGGAAGGTTGTTGTTTTCATGAATATTGGTTGGGTAGATTAAAATGCATCGTAGGCGACCCTCTCCTCTTGCACGCCCATTTCCTTGAGCATGCCTGTGGTGCTATCAATCATTTGCGGAGGGCCGCAGAGGTAAAACTCGAGTCGTTTGACGTCGTCACATTGATCAAGGTAATGATCTTTAGCTGATTGGTGCACGAAACCACCAAGTCCTGTCCACTGATCTGAATCAAGGGGTTCGGAAAGGACGAGGTGGAAGGTAAAGTTATCGTGCTCGGCGGCGAGTTGATCAAAATACTCTGTGTAGAACGCCTCTTGCAGTGAGCGAGCACCGTAGAAAAAGGTGATTTTACGCTGTGTCTTTTCCACTTCCAGCAGGTGGCTGATGTGTGAGCGCAGCGGAGCCATGCCTGCTCCCCCGCCGAGGTAGACCATCTCTCGCTGGCTGGGCTTGATGCGGAAGTCCCCGTAGGGGCCGACTCCCTGAACCCTGTCTCCGGGTTTGAGCTGAAAGACCCAGCTCGAGCCAATTCCGGGTGGGCAGTCAACCCCGGCCGGTGGTGTGGCGACCCTGACATTGAAGCGAATCACCCCGTCTCGCTCCGGGAGGTTGGCAACCGAGTAGTTGTTCAATCGGGAATCATCTTCGTTAGCGCATGAAAGGTCGAAGAGGCCGTGCTTTTGCCATAATTCACGATAGGGGGACTGGATGTCAAAGTTTGAGAAAGAGACGTTCTCAAAGACCGGCACTTTGAGTTGCAGGTAGTCACCGGGCTTAATGCGGGCGGCAAGGTCCGCATCGAGCGGCTTTAGGGTGAGCTCCTTGATGAAGCTGGATACGTTTTTGTTGGAGGTGACCTCGAAGTCCATGAGTTCCGAATCCTCTGCACATGTTGCCCCGAGTGCCGGCACCTGTATCCAGATCCTGCCACCACGGTCCTCAATGGGATGGGTGCGCAGGGCGCGGCAGACAGGTGCTCGCGCTGGCGAGCCATCAGTGAGGTTGAAGCGTCCATTGTGCTTGGGGCACTCGATGGTTTGACCGATAACAAGCCCGTCTGCGAGGTGCGTGTTTCCATGGGTGCAGATTCCATCCGTGGCACGCAGTTCTCCGGTTTCATCACGGTAGAGGGCATAGGTTGACTTCTGATAGTCAAAGCGGATGACATCCCCGTCATGAAGATCAGCAGCGGCGCAGACTTCGATCCACCCGTCCTCGTCTGGCTTGGCTTCCGCGTTCTCTACGATCGCCTGATTCGAGGCGGCCTGTTGCGGTGGTGCAGGAAGCTCCCGACGCACGTGATAACCAGGTTCCTTGAGCTGGCGCTTCACGGTTGGGATGATTTCCCGCCAGCATGACCAGAGGCTTGGGTAGGGTTTGGGTGAGTCCTCCTTAATGGCCTCGTGCAGCCTTGGGAGTGCGTGGTAAGGAACCTGGGGAAACATGTGATGCTCCAGATGGTAGTTCATGTTCCAGTACAGGAAGCGGTTCAGGAGATTGGTGTTAAACGTGCGGCAGTTCAGGCGGTGATCGAGCACGTTCTCTGCCAGCCCGGTGTGCTGGGTAAGGCCGTAAACCAGCATCAGCCAGGAGCCGAATAAATTAGGCAGGCCAACAAAGAGCAGCGGCAACCAGCTTTGCATGATGATGCTGATAGATATAACGGCCACATAAATGGCAAGGTGCACACGGGCTTCTCGGAATACCTGCTTCACGGAAGCTTCCGGGATAAACTCGATTTCCGCCTCGGAAAGCTTCCCTCTGGTGTGCTCAAGCAGGCCTTTGAAGTATTTGGGATAGACAGGAAGGGCAAAGATATTGAGCAGCATCCCCTTGATGTCAGGCGGGCGGGGAACGGCGATCTCAGGATCACGCCCCACGATGATGGTATCACTATGGTGGCGGGTGTGTGACCACTTCCACACCGTCGGCTCACGCATCACCATGAACGAGGCGATCTGGTAGAGTGTGTTATTGAGCCAGTCTGATTTGAAGGCGGTGCCATGGCTGGACTCATGCCAGCGGGAATCCGAGGTGGAGGCATAGATGGTGGCGTAGATGAAGTAGGGAATCAGCGCATACCATGATCCCCAGAGCTCCCATAGTACGGCGGTGGCCACCGCACAAGTGATCAGGAGGCCGAACCAAATCGCAGAATCACGCAGGGCCGGGCCGTTGCGGCGCTGCAGCAGCTCACGCATGACAGGCCGTGGGATCGGGCATTGATACCAGTCCGCCTCTGCGAGCCCTGCCTGGATCGCCTTCCTGGAGTTACCCCGGTTGAGGGCATACTTGGAAGGACGTGCCTTGATGGCTTCATCGATGAGATCAGACATGGTCTTGCGGGTGATCGTTTACAGGGTGGGGATGGGTATGGCTGCCTAGCCTCGCAGGTCCAGTTGCTGCATCAGGTAATCGGTTTTCTGATAAGACTCCTCAACCCACTCAACGATCTTTGAGGGGTCCGGGGAGTATTCAAGCTCCAAGGAAATGGCACCATCGATCTCGAGCTCCTTGATGGCCTGGAGGTAGGGCGCGAACTTAACGATACCACGCCCTGGCGGCAGGTCACCGTGTACTTTGCCATCACAGTCGCTGATGTGAACGTGCACACTGTGCCCCTTGAGTTGGGCGAGCTTGTCCGGTCCATCATCTGCAAGAACCAGGTGAGAGATGTCGATGTTTGCCTTCACACTGGGGTGGTTGCACTCCGTGAGGAAACGGAACATATCATCCGCATTACTCACAATACTGAGACGAAAGGGCTCCAGCTCCAACGCGATCTCGATACCTTTTTTCTGAGCATAATCACCAAGAATCCGGCACGACTCAATCGCCCAATCCCACTGTGCCTGTGGCGGGATGACTTCTTTTTGCCAAATGTATTCACCGAGCACGAGCAGGATGTTCTTTGCCTCCCATGTTGCCGCGAGGTCAATAAACTGCTTCACCCGCGAGAGGTGGAAGTCGCGCACGGGCTCATTGAAGTCGATCAGCCCCACCGCGACAACCGGAAGCGAGACGATGGGCAGGCTCTTGCTCTGGCAGAAGGAGCCGATGCTGCTGATTTCCGCACTGCTAAGCCGGCTTGGCTCGGTGAAGATATCCACAGAGTCAAAGCCAATACGAGCGATGTGCCCGAGGCCGGTCAGGGTATCTACCCCTGCTTGCTCAAAGGCGCTGTCAATGATTCCTAGTTTCATGATTTATGTTTTTCTTGTGTTGTTAGGTTTATTTGATGAGTTCGCTGAGTTCTACCCGGCGGTTTTCGGTGGAGCTGATAACCGCCGCCTCTACCAGCGCGAGTGTTTCAAGGTTGTCTCGCCCCGATAAGGTCGGAGTAGTGTCGTTTTCCAGTGCGGTAATGAGATCCTGCATGGTGCCGGCAAAGGCATCGGGGAACCAGCTGCCATCCAATCGGGCATGATGAAAATCCTGGTCTCCTTTGCTCGCATAGCGAAGGGTGGATGGGGTGGTGTAGGGATCTTGCACCCACCCGATCTCGCCGATGGCAATACCTTGCTCACCCTCCAAGCGGCATTCGATCTTGAGCTCCGAGGGGCAGCCCTCATGGGCAGGGCCCGTCCAGACGTCATCAATGATGACAGCACGCAGGCCATTGTCCCACTCGAGAATACTGGTGCAAATACCGTCCTGATGAGGGAACTGGGTGCGTGGGTCAGGGCGGGTTGAGCAATAGATGGCACTCGGACTACCGTGCCAGAAGCGCATGCAATCCAAGTGATGAATAGACATGACCCTGAGGGTGGCAGATTGCAGCGACTCCTGCCAAGGTTGCCAATGAGGAATCCCCCGCATCTCAATCGTTGAGAAGACGGCAGCACCGAGGGTTTGCTCATCGAGCAGGCGCTTGGCCTCTGCCACCGCGGGGTCGAAGCGCATGTTTTGGTTTACTGCTAAGGTGATGTTTGCCTGTTCACATGCGGCGACCAGCTCTTGCGCCTCGGCAAAGTCGATCGTCAGGGGTTTCTGGGCCAGAATGCCTTTGACCGTTCCCCTCTTGCATGCCTCCAGGATGATGGCGGGCTGGTGCTGAGGTGGCACGGCGATATCGAGGATCTCAATGGATGGGTCGGCTAACATCGCATCGATGCCATCATGCACCCGGGCGATCCCGTGTTGCCGGGCCACAGCCTCTGCATTCTCCTTGGTGCGGGACGCGATGGCGGCGGGGGTGATACCATTCTTCAAGTAGGCGGGAAGATGGCATTCGTTGATGATAAAGCCGCTACCTATGATGCCAATGGCCGGATGTGTGGAGGATGACATGGTTTAAATTTCTGAAAAGCGATAGGTAGTCTTGGAGGAATGCGGGCTATCCGGACAGGCAAGAATATTGCCTTTTCGGAGGTCACCATCAAAGGCCTCAGGATGACCCTGGCACTCGAAGCATAGCCCTGCGAGTTTCCCGTAGCTAAAGCCACTTTTCCCCGTGATCGAGCCGTCAAAGTATTCCCCCCCATAGAACTGGAGGCAGGAGCAATTGGTGTCGACCTCCATTTGCAATCCGCTATCCGGACACCTCAGGCGGGCGACTGTTTTGAACTCTTCTTGCCCGGGCTTATCGAGCCAATAGAGATCTCCATGTCTCTGCCAGAGTTGGGGCACGAAGACTGAGATTTTACGGAAGGAATTGGCGTCATTCGCCGCCCCATGCACCTGCAGGATCTTGCCGGTATATCCCATGCGCTCATCTGTCTGGAAGGATTTCCCTGAGAGGATTTGAACCTCATGCTCGCCGGTCGTGAGGCAGTCCGCCCCTCCCAGGTTAAAGTAAGAATGATGAGCGAGTGAAATCGGGGTGAGCTCTGTGACGGCAGCGGCCGTTTCCACGGTGAGCGAGTTATCCTCCCCAATGGTGTAGCGGACAGAAATCTCAGCCTTACCTGGATATCCATTATCCCCGTCCTCACTGGCCATACCCGGGCGTGGAGTGAATCACTGCCACCGTGCAAATGGTTTCCCCGGTCATTTTGCTCTAGCTCAATATCGTGCCCGTTGTATCGGAGCTGTCCATGGGTAATACGGCCTGCAACCCTGCCCGCCATCGAACCAAAGAAGGGATGCTCGTCAAAATAACGTGCCTTGTCCTTAAAGCCGAGCACGACATCAATAGACCCCTTGCCTGTCCGCGGCACATGCAGCTCGGTGACGGTGGCACCATAATTCATGATAGATGCGCGCAAGCCCCCTGCCCCGGTCAGCGTCCACTCAGAGACCCCGGCCTCTGTGGGCGAGTTCTTGATCTGGCGAGCAGTGTATGTGGGGTTAGACATGATTTTGGCCGTTCATAATCATCCTCTTCATCTTACTCTTAAGGTGAGGATTAGGAGGGATTATGAGTATGAGTATGAGTATGAGCAAGAGCAAGAGTTAGGAGTTAGGTGTCATTTGAGTCTTTGCATCGTGATATTTCGGAAGGAGATATCCTGCCCGTGGTATTGCAAACCGATGTGCCCGTTTCTGGAGAAGTCCTTGAGTGCTCGGTTGAATTTATTTTTGGAGCCATCTGGGTTCTGGTTCGGAGTCACCCAGGCGTTGAGGTCAGCGGTTTGCACCTTTCTACCGTTGATGGTGGCAATCAGCCGGGAGCCAATACAGGTGAGGTGGAAGGTATTCCACTCGCCATCCGGCTTGGAGTTTTGCGAGACCGGCTCCTTGGCATCAAAAAGTGCTCCCACGACGTGCTTGCCCCGGTAGAGCCCGGGGGAAGCGATCTGGATTTCCATACCATCCTGCACGGGGTTTTTAGGATCGGTGCGGAAGAAGACACCACTGTTGCACTCCTTGCTGGTCTTGTATTCCAGGGTGAGAGAAAAGTCCTCATAGGGCTCTGTGCTGTAGATGATGCCACCCGGTGTCTCTGACGGGCCGAGCACGCCGTCTTTCACCTGCCATTGTTTGTTCATTTGGAATCCGTTGGTCTCGAGCAGATGGACGACAGGCGCCTGTGGGGTGCGCGTCTTGTTCAGGGTGTAGTAGAGGGTCTTATTGCCGAGCAGTTCGCCCTCAGCGTTACGCTGGTCACGTAGATCAAGGGCATACACCTTGCCCTCTTGCAGGGGGACGTCAAAGCGGATGCTCTTACGGTCTTCTGCTACGGTGTAGCCCGTCAGTAACATCTCTTGCTCATGAATCCTGGGGGAACCGTAGTGGCTCCAGTAGTTGTAGTGCCAGCTCCTGACCTGCGGAACGATCCCTTTGCCAATAGGCTCGGTAAAGCTGACCTGAAATCCGGTATCGGTGAGGGTGGCGTGGTGAATCTCAAAGGGCATGGTTTTGCCATCCCATTTGGCATATTGCAGGGCGGTGCGTTTGCCTCCTTTGCTCATCCAGCCCCGGCCTACCTGTGCTGACCACAAGGTGCCATCAGGTGCCCAGGAGAGCTTGACCCCTCCTGACTCGGTGCCTCGGATGAAATCGATACACCAGCCCTGCATCACACCATTGACCTCCTCGGTGCCGGCACGAAAGTAGTTGGACTGGGTTTGATCCGTGAGGAAGATCTGCCCCTCAAACGGGCCAAACTTACCACCCGTCTGGTCCCAGACAGGACTACCTGGTGAGTTTGAGATCACAACACGGGGAAACCAGATCGCGGGCGGAGTCCTGAGTTTGTCAAAGTCCGCCGCAGTCATGCTCTTGAGCTTTTCCTTGGTGTATTCCGGCTTATCTAACAATGAGACTGGATGCCCATAGAAGTTCCCTTCCTCAATGTGATACATCGCACAATCAGCAAGCCAATCCCCCTGGTTATCCGTGACAAAGATCTCATCATCCGGGCTTATTCCCAGGCCCGCCGGGGAGCGGATCCCGCTGGCCAGAGGGTGAAAGTGCCCGTCCTTGTCTGAGCGGTAGATCCATCCGCGATAGGGTGCGGAGTGATACATGTTTCCTCCTCCCTTGGGGCCTTTGTTGTCATCAAGGAAGAAGTTCCCGTGAGATACAGCCGCAAGATTGAGCGTGGCGTAGAGTCTGCCCTGGGAGTCTGCCACAGGGCCGAAATGATATTCGTGATAATCTCCTTTATAACCAAAGGCATCTGTCACGCAGTCATAGCGGTCACATTTACCGTCCTTATCCTCGTCAACCAGGCGAGTGAGCTCAGGTTTTTGTGCCACATAGTAGGCATCCTCCTCGGCGTCATAGTAGATGCCGTTAGGCTCCATAAGATTTTCGGCAAACAGGCTCCAGTTGCCGTCTTTGCGCTCCCAGACTTCGCCCTCCCAAGTGGCGACCGCGAGCGTGCCGTCGGGCTTATGGCAGAGACCAAGTATAGTAACCGCGCCCTTTGGCAAATCGACGGTCTCCAGCGTGTACCCCTGAGGCTTGCCTTGCTCTGCAGCTTGGGCAAAGAGCAAGTTATAGAGGGTTAATGATGCTAGGGTGAGGAAATATTTCATCTTCGATTGAGTTAGGTTCATGGAGATTATTGTGAAATGGTATAGGAATCGCTACCTTGTGGCGAAATAGTGAGGGCCCTCTCTTGCCCGTTTTCTGCGAAGCGGATGATCACGTTCTGACGATCCAGCCGATAACCCAGGAACTTTCTGTTATCACCGAGGTCGGGAGCAGCGGGAGGATTCTGAATTTCCGTACCGAGAACCACTGAGGGAGAGAAACTCCGGTCAGGCAATGACGGAGTCTGGTCGATACTTGCTGCTTGCCAGGCCTTCTCAATCAATCCCGTTTCCGGACTGAAAGCGACGATGACTTTGTTGGGTAAAAGACAAAGCAACGCCCGTGGAGAAATCCCCTGAATGGCTTTCCGCGCAACAATCGCCCGCAGCGGGTCTGTCAATACAAACTTGGGGGAACTCCCTTGCAGGGATCTCCCGTGGAACTGAATGAGCGGCTTCCCTTTAATACCATACCCGCCAGTGATACGGTGACCGTGCTTTGGCTTGCTCTCGTGCAGGATCTCGAGCTCATAAACTCCTTTTTTCAGTGCTAGCCCTTTTTTAAATTGGTCAGCCATAGGGTAGCCCTCTCCCGCCTTGGTAATCAGCTCACCATTAAGATAAACCACGGTGCGTCCAGGGCTCTTGAGATCAAAGATGTATTGCGCATCCTCCCAAGCATAGAACTTGCCATGATAACTGATCGCCCCACCAAACCGGTCATCCACCCAAAAGGTGTTTTCAGGGATCGGCTTCGCATTACTCGCTTCCCTGCCGGCAAAAAGCTCCGCAGTAAGTTCCTGCCCCTCAAAATGCACCTTCTCATACTCCTCTCGCACTAACTCCCTCACCCCTTTTTGCTCAGAGAGCAGAAAGGAGAGCAGTGATTGAATATCATTTTCCGGAAACACAGCGCCGTAGCCGATCATTTCCGTGCCTTTGACCCCATCATTAAGTACTTTGAGAATCTCCTCTTCCGATGACCCGTGCCGCCAATACGCATCGGTGAGTGCGGGCCCCTTGCCACCTTCCAGCTGGTTGCCGTGGCAAAGAAAGCAGACTTGTGCATACAGCGCTTCCCCTCTCTCAGGGTCTGCACTCAGCGGTAGCATAAGAGTAGTGAGCGTGGTAAGGGCGATGATGCTTTTCATCCCTGATGAAAAGTTCCGGGTGACTTGCCTAAATGGTGTTTCCATAGTTTTACGGTGATTACTTTGGTCTCAATGATGCTGTGAGCTTGGGCTCCTCAAGTCAACTTCTCTTGACAGACATAAGCTACACAGTATCACCCAAACCGTATTGGATGATTTAGTCTTGTTTTGTTACCATATGACCAATTAAATTCTAGATCAAAATGTCTTTCCAGCCTATATTGCACGCATCTCAGAAGAATCTACAACCTCTGAAACGGGCCTTCCAGCAGAGCTCGGTAAGCGCCTGAACTGCGAGCTCAATGCCAGCAATGCCTTGTTGCTTGCATGCGCACACCCGGATGTCTTCTTCTACGTCAAAGACAC
>JAACFN010000064.1 GCA_009937455.1 Verrucomicrobiaceae bacterium
TGCAACAAAAGGAGGTAAGAGGCAAGAAAAATATCCTGTGTATGTTTATCAACTTACTAATGTAAAGCCTCGTACCCGCAAAAAACAGACGATATGGCCCTGAACATTTTATTTTTAGCACGCATCCGCCCGCGGTCGCTTAGTCAGTGATTGACCAAAACCATGCCCTGCCAGTAAAGTAATGTTGATTATTAGAAGGGTATTAATAAATAATCCCTTCTAGGAGCGTGACTCCAACACATTTTACAGATTTGTTCAATAAAAAATGAACAAATTCGGCAGATCTAATGGTATGGCCATTTAAGATATAAGCCCTGCTATGGTATAAGGCTTTGCTTCGCTGCTTAAAGAGAAGCGAATTTCCGATCAATCGCTTCGATGACGAGCTCCTCAAGGCGATCATTGCGCATGCGCTCAACCGCCTCTGTGGAAAAGCCATTGGCAATCAGTCGGCGTGCCTTTTGTGGCTGGATGCCTCTGGCGCGCAGATAAAAAATTTCTTCGTCACTGATGCTTGCAGAAGTACTGCCGTGTGAACATTTGACCTGATCTGCGTTGATTTCCAAACCAGGCATAGAATTCGCCTCGGCGGTGTCCTCCATCATCAGATTACGACATGTCTGGTATGCGTCTGTGTAGTGAGCCCCTTGATCAACAAGAATCAGGCCCGAGAAAACAGTGCGGGAAGTTCCATACAGTGTGTTTTTATAGAGCAGGTCGCTGTTGGTATGCGCTGCCGCATGGTGCTGGTAGGTCCGCTGATCATACTGCTGAGTGCCAGAAGGAATCGAACAAGAAAGCATGTCCGAGTGCGCTCCTTCGCCTTCCATATGACTGATTGCCTCATTGCGCGCCCACTGGGCACCGGTATTGAGGGTGAAAGCAATAGCATGAGCGTCACGCCCCAGTTGAGTAGCATTCACCTGAATCATGCGGCTGCTGAGATTGAGCTCTTGGATTGCACAGTAGCTCAACTTGGAGCCATCACCAGCAACCAGATCGTTGACAGCGATGCAGAGACCAGCATCATCATCGCTAGCGCTCGTAAACCGATCCACTACGCTGATTTCAGCATTTTTTCCGGTGATGATCAATGTATGCGGGAAGGCTATCTTCTTAGCTCCTGAAATGACATGGTTGACCTCGATCGGTTTTTTGACACTCACGCCATCTGGCACATAGACAAAGAGTCCGCTTTTTACATTCGCTTTGTGCAAAGCCGTGTATTTTGCCGAGCCGAGGCGCGCTTCACGTTTCATGAAATGCTCCTTCACCAGCTCTCCATGCTGCTGCAAAGCTTCTTCAAAAGGAAGACAGATCACCCCAGCAGGCAGCTCGGGAATGTTGTAAGAAATCTCGCTGCTGTCCTCAGGGGTAAAGCCGTCAAAATCTAACTGCTTTAAGTTTCCAAATCGCCAATTCTCATCCTTACGGGATGGCATTGGTAAGGTGTCATACTCAGCTTTTGCACTTTGCTGGATTTCTTCAAACCAGGCAGGAATCGTTGCTGTAATCATTATCGTAAAATAGTCAAAATTTCGTGTAAATAGTTTGGTCTATCGATTGGGAAAATTAACCCACCGATCCCTCCATCTCGAGCTCGATCAAGCGCTTTAGCTCAACGCTGTATTCCATCGGGAACTCACTCACCAGGTCGTTGATAAATCCATTGACCGCGAGGCTCATGGCAGCTGCCTCTGAAATGCCGCGCTGCTGCATGTAAAAGAGCATTTCCTGGCTCACCTGGCTGACACTCGCTTCATGCTGAGTAACGTGCTGATTACCACGCACAGTAATCGCAGGATAAGTATCCGTTTTGCTGTTTGCGTTGATCATCAGTGCATCACACTCGGTGTTATTTTTACATCCTTTGAGATGTTTCGGAATAAGCACCTGGCCGCGGTATGTTGCGCGGCCCTCTCCGACTGAGATAGATTTAGAAACAACATTCGACGTGGTATTGTCGGCTGCGTGAATCATCTTTGCCCCTGTGTCCTGATGCTGACCATCGTTGGCCAAGGCGATCGAGATGACTTCTCCACGAGCGCGCTCGCCCTTCATCACCACACCTGGGTATTTCATCGTCAAGCGTGAGCCGATGTTGCAATCGATCCAACGTACCTCCGCGTCTTCGTGAGCGAGACCACGTTTGGTAACAAGGTTGAAGACATTAGAGCTCCAGTTTTGCACAGTAACATACTGTATCTTGGCGCCCTTCATTGCAACGAGCTCAACCACAGCAGAGTGGAGAGTGGTTGATTCAAATTTAGGGGCCGTGCAGCCTTCCATGTACATCACTTCAGATCCTTCGTCAGCAATGATAAGCGTGCGCTCAAACTGACCGAAGTTCTCAGAGTTAATTCGGAAGTAAGCCTGTAGCGGGTGCTTCACTTTAAGTCCTTTGGGGATATAGATGAATGAGCCACCAGAGAACACAGCACTGTTAAGGGCTGAAAATTTATTATCTCCAGTAGGAATCACCTTGCCAAACCATGGGCGGAAAATCTCCTCATGCTCCTTCAGGCCTTCGGTGGAGTTCACAAAAATAACACCGTCTTTTTCGAGCTCCTCCTTAACGCTGGAGTAGGCTGTTTCAGAGTCATACTGAGCCTCGACGCCGGCAAGAAATGCCCGCTCTTGCTCAGGCACACCAAGACGTTCGAAGGTCTCTAGCACCTCAGCGGGGACGTCTTCCCAATTACGCATTGGCTTCTGGCCATCGGCGAGATAATAGCGGATATCCTCAAAGTGGATGTTGTTGAGATCTTCCGTAGCCCAGTTTGTAGGCATCGGCTTACTGAGGAAGGTTTCGTAGGCCTTGAGTCGATACGCACGCACCCAGTCAGGGTCATTCTTGACGTCACTGATGTAGTTGATCGTGTCGGCGGACAAGCCGACCCCAGCATCATATTTATGATTCTCGGGAAAATGAAAGTCCCCCTTGGCGCGGTCGATATCGATCGCATTTTGGGTTTCTTGGTCGATGGTTGCTTCTGCACTCATATTAAATATTGTTAGGCGTTTACAAGGCCTCCGTCCTTGAGGAAATCGTAGCCGCTTTCTTCTAGTTCAAGTGCTAACTCCTTACCTCCAGTTTTGACGATTTGCCCATCGGCCATCACGTGCACGTAATCTGGCTCAATGTAGTCGAGCAAGCGCTGGTAGTGGGTGATCATTAAGATTCCACGATCAGGGGAACGCATCGCGTTCACGCCTTTGGCCACGATTTTAAGAGCATCAATGTCCAGGCCGGAGTCGGTTTCGTCGAGGATGCAGTATTGAGGGTCGAGCATCATCATCTGAAGGATCTCGTTGCGCTTTTTCTCACCACCGGAGAATCCCTCGTTGACGGCACGAGCGGTGAACTTGCGGTTCATTTCCAGCACATCCATCTTCGAGTACAGGTCTTTATAGTAGGCAACCGCATCGATTTCCTCTCCCTTGGGCAAACGAGCCTGAAGGGCAGCACGGATAAAGTTGGCATTGGAAACGCCTGGGACTTCGGCGGGATATTGAAAGGCGAGGAAAATTCCTGCACGGCTGCGCTCATCCACGTCTAGCTCGAGGATGTCTTCGCCATCTAGGCTCACCGATCCTGAGGTTACCTCATAGTCCTCGTGGCCGGCAACCACCTTAGAAAGTGTTGATTTGCCAGATCCATTGGGTCCCATAATGGCGTGTACTTCGCCTTTTGGAATTTCGAGATTTACTCCCTTGAGAATGGGTGTGTCCTCAACATTGGCGTGTAGGTCTTTGATGACTAAGCTCATAGTGTTATTTATAGTGATTGTTTCTAAGGATTGATTAGTTGGAAAGTTTGCCCGTCAGGGTAATTTCTATGTTGTTGACCTGCACTCCCTCGGGAAGATCCAGCAGATCTGTCAGGCTGGCGCCCTTCTTAAGCGGCACATCGATAACTGTTCCAGATTTTTCGTCTTGGAAATGGCCATGTGCGGTCAAATTGGGGCAGTAACGTGAAGACTCCCGCTCAAAGTGCACTTGGCGCACGGCTCCATGCTGCACCAATGCCTCTAAGCAATTGTAAACAGTCGCCAAAGAAATCCCTGCCATATTCGATTTCGCCCGCTCGTAGACTTCAGATGCAGTTGGATGATCACGGTGGCTCATCAACACATCATAAACCTCACGGCGCTGACGCGTCATCCGCAAGCCCTTGAGCTGAGGATGGTTGGTGGGTTGTTGATCTGTAAGCTTCTTATACATCTGTATGAGTGGGAACCGCTGAAATGGTTTTGAGGTCGTGGCGGATGCGCCGCGTGGAAGCGGAGACGGCAAACTAGCTCCGATTTTTCAGTGATCAAGTCTAATTTTAGAATGATTCTAATGTGCAACAGTCTAATTTCGCCGTGTAAGCGCTCCATTCATATGGAATAAGGCAAATGAAGCCTCAAATGATTACCACCACAAAACTGCGCAAATGAGCACAACAACGCCATAGCCGAGGCCAGCAAAGGCTGAGGCACGGAAACGACCCTCCGTTTTTGTTACCCAGGTGATCAAATCCCGCAAGGTGAAGGGCATTCCAACCCAAAAAAGACCCCCGAAAACCATAGCATAGGCATAAATGGGTATCAGCAAGCGGCTACTTGGCAACTCAAGATAAGCGGCATAAATAAGCGGCGCCGCAGCCATGAGCGCGAGTAACCCGATGCCACGTATTGCGAGAAACTCTTTCACCTGTGTGATCATGCCCAGCGCTACGATGGGAATAATAATGCGCAGCAGACTCTTCGCCTGATTAAATTCACCCAAATCCATCTGCAGTTTACTCAGTGGCCCCAAACCATCTGGAGCGACTAATAACCAAAACCAAAACATGCCAGCACCCATTAACCATGGAGCAATGGCCCCATTTCGAGGCAGCTTGATCAAAAATTCTCTACTCTCTGCCGGTTTTAGCAACATCCAGCAATGCAAACCAATGAGCCAAGCCGCAAGGACATACCCTGCTGTGTCTAGTGAAATTGTTTCGTAGGGGTGCATAACGGTGATCTGTAAGCAGTAAAACGACTGATGCTGGATACTATGGACAATTACACCCGTGAAAAGGCTTATTTCTAGGACAGCACGGGGGTTCCGTAAAGTGAGAACCCGGTTGTCTCCTCAATGAGAACATCAAATATCTCGCCAGTCATGCGCTCAGCATCACCATCAAAGATGACAATTTTATTCTGTGAAGTTCGTCCCATAAGGCGGGTTTTGTTCGTCTTAGACAGCCCTGTGCAAAGTACTTGCTGGCGCGTTCCGACCAGCGCTTCATTTTTTTTGACTGCGAGCTCATTGACCACTGCCAGTAAAACCTGATTGCGCTCTTCTTTTACCCGCTCAGAAATCTGGCCCTCCATCTCAGCCGCGGGAGTATTGCGCCGCTTGGAGTAGCGAAATACAAAGGCGTTATCAAATTCAAGCTGCTTGACGGTATCCACTGTCGCCTGAAAGTCCTCCTCTGTCTCGCCCGGAAAACCAACAATAATATCGGTCGTGATAGCAAGATCAGGACGCGCCGCTTTCATATTCTGACAAATCTCTACGAACTTGGCATGTTTATAGGGGCGGCGCATTTGCTTAAGGATACGATCTGAACCCGATTGCATAGGGAAATGAATATGGCTACACAGCTTGGGTAAATAGGTGAAGGCATCAACAAGGTCTTTACGGTAGCCGATCGGATGCGGTGAGGTAAAACGAATCCGGTCCAAGCCATCAATCTCATGTACGGCCTCCAGTAGCTGGACAAAAGGCGACTTGCCGTCGACTTTATCGAATTCCGTGCGGCCATACAGGTTCACGATTTGGCCTAGTAAGGTAACTTCCTTCACCCCTTTTTCTACGAGCCCTCTGCACTCCTCAACAATGTCAGCCATTGGGCGGCCGCGCTCCTTGCCTCGTGTATCTGGCACGATGCAGAACGAACAGCGCATGTTACAGCCCTGCATGATAGAAACAAAAGCGGTTGACTGATCCTTCTGGGTGACGTGGTCACGAATCGTGTTCTGGCTGTCTTTTTCCTCCTCGGTATCACAGACGCTCTCTCCGCTCAGCGAAAGTGAGGGCTTGTCCATACGCATTTCCATGCGCTGCTTCAAAATTCCGTCCACATAGTCAAAAACCTTGTGGTACTTCTGAGTGCCGACAACCACATCAAGGTGCGGAATATTCTTAAAGAGCTCCTGACCACGGCTCTGTGCCATACAGCCCATGTAACCGTAGACAACATGTGGCTTGCGCACTCGGTGCCTGCCCATGATTCCCATCTTACCGAGCGCTTTCTGCTCAGCCTGATCCCTTACACTACACGTATTCACAAGGATGGCATCTGCCTCCTTTTCGTCCGGTGTGACCGTGTAACCGCCTTCCACGAACATCCGAGCAACCTGCTCAGAATCGCGTTCGTTCATTTGTCATCCGTATGTCTTGATAAATACCTTGGGCACAGGAAAGCCGCCTGGAGCGGAAATTTTAGTGAAATGCTAATGCAGCGACTCACAAAATGATTGTTATCAACGTAAGCCGTGCGACGGGCGGCAAGATGTAGGCGGAACGAGCGGATAATCAAGAATCATTTCGCGCTTCAAAGCCGACTCGGGTGACGAACATAGTAACCTTTGACTCCACGGCGTTCGGGCTTCCAGCGAGGCCCCGTCGATTTCCAGGTGCCCCCAGTATCAAACCTCAGGCCAGCGATGACCATGAATACGTGGCCTTTACGCACATAAATCGTCACCCAGTCACCGTAGCCCTTTTTGCCGTAGTCAAAAAAGTTTTGCGATACAAGCGGGCGATCTAATTTACCGCCGGCATGAAGCACATAAGAAACCGCTCCCGAACAGTCATAACCTCGATCATGAAAGCTTCGATGACCACCGCCATAAATATAGGGTTTCTCGGTCAATGCATTTGCCGCTTCGATCATTCGTTTAACACGGCGCGGGGCACGTGGCGGCGCAACCGCCTTGCCACTCGGGCTAATATATGCCGTCTTACCATAATCAAAGCGATGGGTTACGTGCCCCTCTTTTGCCCGAAGCTGAGAAGAGCAAGAGCTTAGGAATACGGAAGCTAGTATAGATACCAGTAGTGCAAGGGTGAGACCAAATGTCCTCATGTATTTATTTAAGCATGCTTAACCAAATCAATCAAACGGCAAAAATAAACGCCCGTTTTATCTTGTCCATATTCCCCTGCTCATGCGGTGATATGAGTCATCGGCTAGCCCTTGTTGCCATTTGCCTAGCTGGCTTTGAAGAACTACTTCCCCCAGATGCCGATCTTTTCGCGTTTCGCTCTTTTTTCCAGCATGCGTAAGCCACTGAGGTAACGCCGTGATGTCATGCGACGCGGAAATTTGGCGATTTTCCCCTCCCACATTGGCTCATCCCATTCCGCGCCCATACCATGAGCTCTGGCAAGCCCGGCCTGAATTAATGCTTCGTCGAGTCTCTGGCCCTCCGCATTAATAATAATAGCGTAGTAACGAGACTTTCCACTGGCACCGTCCGCCTTTATTTTCTGTGTATATACCCTGAATGGCTTTTGTAAAAATTCACGGGTAAAGCTGGATGCTTTTTCACCCCACTTCATGACATCGTCTTGCTCTATGGCGAAGTCTTTGGCCTGCTCCGTAAGACGTGACTCAAATCGATCGTCCGTTTCTGGGCAATCGACACCGTAGAGGCGGAAAAGATAGGTGTATCCCGTGAGCGGTTTGACGGCAAAGCTATCACCATCATGATACTCTTCATCCATTAGTTGGCAGCGGTCATAAACGAGCCACTCTTTTTCTGATGCCGATACAGCCGAACTAAAAATAGAAACCAATAAAAAAGCGAATAGGCAAAGCGGCAAACGAGCAGATAGTAAGAACATAAAAATACACTTACTCAGCGCCACGTCCCTTGTCCAATTTATTTGTGTTAGATTGTTAGTTTTGAAAAAAACAGATCAATCTCTAACGAAAAAGTAAATCTGCGGAAGGGTAAGAAGCCTACCGATTCCAGCGTTTTACCGGCGTGCGAGAAAGAGGCAGCTCTAACTGCTGCCATTGAGGGCGGAAGCTCTGTGCATTAGGCCTGCCATTATGTCCGTTCAGTACACGCTGTGATAGCGATCCAACATGATCTTTAAAATGGTAAACGGCAGCTTGCAATATAAGGGTGAATTTGTTCATGTGAACA
>JAACFN010000240.1 GCA_009937455.1 Verrucomicrobiaceae bacterium
GACAAAAAGTATCCAACCGGTAGGACACTTGTCGAGCTTGTTGATGGGCTGTTTCGTCGGGCAAACCTAGCATGATCTGGACAACACAGTGAAGCTAAGTTCTCATGAATGAGATAAATTCGGGCTTGATTTTAGGGTTGTCTTGGGCGAAGCAGGCGTTGACAACATCACCCAATTTACCGACATGGCAGACAAAGAAGATATCAATCCAGAAAATATAAAAGGCACTTTCTATGTAGATAGCCAGTGCATCGACTGTGACCTCTGCCGTGAGACGGCTCCCAATAATTTCCGCCGTGAGGAAGATGAAGGTTACTCTTACGTATACAAGCAGCCTGAAAATGACGAGGAACGTGAGCAGTGCGTTGAAGCGATGGACGGCTGCCCCGTTGAGGCAATCGGCGATGATGGCGGCGAATAATTTGGATTCTGGAGATGCCACAGGTTCTGATTCAGAGCCTATAAAAATCACGTCTCGCGCTAAATCTGGCGCTAAAAGAGGCAATGCTGCTAGTGAACAGCAGAGGAAAGCTCGGGCGCGTATTTTGATTGAATGGCTTGGGGGGCTCAATCCACCTAATCCTTCAAGGAATATTCACCAGCCAAGAGAATTTGTTGATGGCTTATTGAAGAGTATTGGCATTTCTGATGGTGTTGATGAGGCGCGTCTCAGAGAGGTTTGGGCTAACGTGGCCGGCGAATTTGTGGCCCAACACACCGTGCCAGAATCAATCCGTAGCGGTGTGCTAGTCTTGCGTGTTTTACAACCCGCGATGAAATTTCACCTTCAGCAAATGAGCGGCAAGCTTCTCGAAAACCTCCATCGTGAGTTAGGGGCAGATACGGTCAAAAAAGTAGTCTTTAAAATTGGTTAATTTCTGATCTGAAGCCGTGGTAAAATCAAAATTACATCATTATCAAAACTGGATATTTGACTGGTCCGGCACCCTTGTTGACGACCTTGCCATGGTATTAGATGCCACCAATCACGTTTTAGCTCAATACGGTAAAGGCGAGATCGGCAGGGAGGACTTTAGGATGAGTTTTCGTTTGCCTTATGCAGGGTATTACGAGGAGATCCTGCCAGGTATTCCTCTGGCAGAGCTCGAAGATCACTTTAGGGAGGGCTTTGCACACTCCGAGGCGTCTGGGGTAACGTCACCTCTACTTCCCTATGCACTTGAGTTTTTGGAGTGCCTGCATTCCAAAGATAAGCGCATGTTCATACTTAGTTCGATGGATGCGGCTGCATTCGAGCGTCATGCGGTGGAGCTTGGAATAGATCATTTTTTCGAAGCAACCTATGCAGGAGTTTTGGATAAGAGAGATCAGATTCACACGATGCTCGAAAAGCATTCTCTTGAGACCTCGGATACTGTCTTTCTTGGCGATATGTGCCATGACGTAGAAACGGCCAAACATGGCGGCGTGGCATCTATTGCATTACTAACTGGGTATCAAAATGCGGAACAGCTTGGGGCAGCAAACCCAGATCTTCTTATTGGGGATTTATCGGAAATACACCCATTGTTGGAAATGCCATTAAACAGCGAGAGTCTATGAAGAAAAAAGATCAAATTTTCATACGTGGTCAAAAAGTCAGCTGTCACATTGGTGTGCCTGACCAAGAAAGGTCAGAGCTTCAGGAGTTGATTATTCATACTCGATTTTCGGCATCCTCTCAAACGCTCAAGGATGACATTGATCAAACAATCGACTACTACGCGGTATATCTCAGAATTGACGAAGTGGCATCAAGTCAACCTCGTAAGCTGATTGAAACACTAGCAGAAGATTTGGCAGCAATGATTTTATCGGAGTTTTCTGTTGCAGAAGTTTCTATTGAAATCGAAAAGTTCATTCTGCCCAACACCCAGTGCGTGGGGGTTGCCATCACACGTGGAAAAGTGAGTTAGGTATGCGGCAAGCTAGCCGCGCTGAGCAGGGTAGAAATGGCCCTATTGGCCAGAGGAAGAGATGGTCTTCGGTGTTGATGGGGCTTTGACATCACCTGTATATTATTGCACAGTTCCCTTACTTTCCGGCGCACGTATGGCTAAAAAACCTAAATCAGTAGATCCGGATGCGGATTTGGTGAAGCGTGCACAAGACGGAGAAACGCGGGCTTTTGATGAGCTGATTATGAAGTACAGCCGTAAGTTATACGGCCTTGTCTACAATATGACCTCCAATAAGGAGGATACGCACGACTTGCTGCAAGATATATTTGCCAAGGCGTATCGCTCATTAGGGCGATTTCGCGGTAATTCGATGTTCTACACATGGATTTACTCGATTGCGGTCAATATGACCCTTAATTTCCTTAAAAAACGCAAGAGAAGGGCCGGTTTTAGCTTTGATGACATGGATTCAGGCATTCAGAACGACCCTGGTTTCATTGATCAAGGTCACCATTCAAATCCCAGAAGGCAGTCAAATATCAATGAATTGCAAAAAAAATTGAACGAAGCGATGCAAACGCTGTCTGAACAACATAGAACCGTGGTTACCATGTTTGACATTCAGGGTATGCCACACGCAGAAATAAGCCAAATTCTAGGAGTTTCAGAGGGAACGGTAAGATCTAGGTTGTATTATGCACATCAACAACTTCAAGGATATCTAGAGGAATTCCTCTCGCCAACACACTCACCAGACCAATAAAAAGCAGCAATTACAGTCGATTTATTAATGAATTCTATAAAAAACATCTGTGCAAACACATGTTTAATTTAAAAAAACATAAATAATCTTGCATTCAGTAACTTTTTTCTTAAAATACCCACATCACGACCTATTCAACCCATGAACGACGATAACTTCCAATCACTCAGAAATCTGATTTCGCTCAAACGCCATGAGCAGCCAGATGATGCTTATTTCGATGAGCTGCTTGAGGAATTTCATCGTCGTCAGCAGCAGGACCACCTCAACCCATCGCTGCACAAGGAAATTTCCGAGCGTGTTTCAGCGTGGTTTGCTAACACTAGCAGATGGAATTATGTGATGGGAGCTGGCGCTGCGTATGCAATTGTTTTCTTTGCGGTCATTTTCTTTTGGCCTAAGCCTGATGTGACACCTGTTCTCAACACGGCGCCTATCCAGCATCAACTGCAAGTTGAAGCAACTGACGAACTGGGCGAAAAGGCACTCGAGGCCAGTGAGGCTAACAAAGCTAGTGGCGGGGAACTCGCTGAACCTCAGGCTTATTAGGCATTTTTTCTACAAAACAGAGAGTTTTTGTAGACCCCTTGCTCTTTTTGGACACTGCTTTTAAGCATTCCGTTTTGTGCCTCTCTCAGTGAGACCGCATGGCAATACTGAGCATGATCTCCCTAATACTGAGCGTGATCTCCTCAATACTGAGCATGATCTCCCTTTTGCTTGCATTTTTTTGTGTCGACCTATTTTAAAAGGTCATTTTCACTGGGAGTATTAATTTTTTGTTCCATGAATCCGGTATGATGAGCTGATTTGTCATAGGGCAGGTAGGCCATCTTACAGCAGAGCTCCAAAATAACTCAAGATCTTGAGTGGTTTTTGATATTAGGTGTTGGAAACCTGCGGCCTTACGGCTACCACTCCGCGCGCTCTTTGTTTTAGCGCTCATCTGATTTCATGGCCTT
>JAACFN010000065.1 GCA_009937455.1 Verrucomicrobiaceae bacterium
TCCTCAACAGAGTCATCAGACCGGCACTGATCATCTTTGGCGGGATATTAGCCAGCGCTGAAACGGCTTTACCTTGATAAAATTCTTTCTCAAATCCGTGCTCAAGGAAATGCTGCTCAACCTCCCGATGATTATCGAGGATCACCGCTGTTTCCTCAGTTTCCACTGATTCCACTGATTCCTCGGCTTTTACTTCAGCCTCCGGCTCTGCCTCAACATCTGGCTCCGATGCTTCAGCTTCTTGGGCCTCAGCTTCCTGGGCCTCCTCACTTGTGGCGATTTCAACCTCATCTTGAACTGTCTCGCCCTCTGCGGCTGATTCCTCAGCTTGCACTTCGACTTCCGCCGGAGCTACTGTATCAGCCGGAGCTAGGGCCTCCGCTGAAGCTACTGCCTCCGCTGGGGTTGGCACCTCATCCTCTTGAGCTATTGCCTCGATGGATTTCTCCTTCGAGGGTTCCTCCTCCCCACCCTTCTTTTCCTCAGACTGCACTTCCTCAGACTGTAATTTCTTAGGGCGCCAGCGCTTGTGCTTAGACATGGCATCTAGCCACTCCTGCACAGCTTCCTCACCATGCTCCATGATGATTTTGCTTTTGTAGCGTTCGATGGGCATGGACGAAAACCGCTCACGATGCAGATCGAGTAGTGCCTGCTGATAGCCATGGTGGTTAGGTGGACCGATGAGTTTTTTACTCATGCCGCACCGTGCCACAGATTGGAAATTACCACTTGGCGGATCTACTTCCGTCATCTCCTCATCGTAGTATTTAGCAATGAGTCCTGATGACAAGAGGTGTGCTACGCACTCTTTTTTCGTTTGCCATACCGAGTGATCTGACTCGCTTCTATACAGCGGCTGATCATCACTTTCGAAAACAACATGAAATCTATCCAGAGAGCCTAACACCAGCCACGCCAGATCGAACACGGAATGCGTTCTCCCCGTAGCTGATATCTGCTTGGCCATAGCATCGAGGCCTTCCTCGATAGGCATGATGCGCGCCTTCACCCCCTCGGGTGCAGCAACAACGTGCCTCTGTTCACGATCTCCTTTTGAAAAATCACCTCGACCGCGGCCTTTGGGAGCTCCTCCGCGATGATCACGCCCTGCTGCTCCATGACGGTTATCTTTGCCCGAATGACGGCCGCCATCGCGACCATGTCCCTTCGCCTCCCTGCCCCTGGAATCACCTCTAGAATTACCTCTAGAATTACCTCTGGAATCACCTTGAGAATCCCCCCGCTGACCGCCTTTGCGAGATCGCGGAGACTTAGCCGATTCTGACGCGGAGCCTGATCGAGAATTACCCTTGGTGGAGCTGCCCTTGTCGGCTCGAGCCCAAGACGGACCAAAATCCAAGGCACTCAGGTCTGGCGCTTGCTCCTCTTTATTTGATTTCGATCCTTTTTCACTCATGACCTTGTTCATACTCTTGCATGTTCCCCCTTGAAACGGAAGCATTCATATCAAGAAGTTCGATGGTTTTTTGAACCGCATTTTGATGCTTTGCCAAGACGTTTTTTGCTCGCTGACAGACTTGGCTATTACGTTCAGGATCAGCTAACACATCTCGCATTGCGTTTCCAAGTTCTCCGGCTGAGGACAACACAGTAATCCCGCCGGCATCACACAACATGCTCACCAAGGGTTCGAAATTATCCATGTGCGGACCCGTGATCACGGGAACCCCTGCTACAATAGCCTCAGCTGGATTCTGCCCACCCTGAGCCAGCAAGCTTTTGCCAATCACCACAACATCAGCATGCGCGGTCCAGTCACAAAGCTCACCCGTGGTGTCGACCAGCAAGCATGCGTTAGCCGCATTTTCAGGAGCCTGATATTGACTACTCAGCACCACTTCAAATCCAGATGACTCAAGATCGGCAACGACCTCTGCTCGCCTTTCTGCATGCCGCGGCACCACCACCAGCAACGCATCACTAGCCGATGCTCGCAGCGCACTTGCCACCAAGCCCTCCTCTCCAGCGTGGCTACTGGCCAGCAAAACCACTTTCTTGCCCACCTCTTTACCAGCACTAAAATCATCCAGCATGAGCTGAAAAGCCTCACGCCTTTGAGGGCATGTTCCTCCTGAGGGGTCGAACTTCATACTGCCCGTGACGTGAATATTGCTTTTACTGATTCCTAACTCAGCAAAGCGCTCGGCATCAGCTTCGTGCTGCACACAGACGAGGTCCACCATCGCAAACAAGGGTTTAACCATGGCGCCGTATTTCTTGAATCGAGTCTCCGAGCGCTTCGACAAACGTGCATTCACCATGGCCACTGGAATCTCCATACGCCTCGCCGTATTGACTAGGTTAGGCCATACCTCGGCCTCGATGAGCACTATTTGCCGAGGCCGAAAACGGCGCATCACCGCACGCACAATACACGTAAAATCAAGCGGGCTATAAATCACAAGCACCCCGTTAGGAGCTTTTTTCTGAGCCACTTCATGTCCTGTGGAAGTCGTCGCCGCAAGCACGACCTTCAAGGCTGGCTCCACTTCTAGCCATTGTTTGATGAGCTTAAGAGCAATGAACACCTCCCCCACTGAGACCGCATGTATATAAACAACATCATGTGGTTCCGCTGATGCATCCACCTTGAATTTGCCAAAACGCTGCCACAGGCCAGTGCCATAGCCACCTCGCTTCCACATCTTCAGCAACCACGCGGGGAAAGCCACGATGAAAAACACCGGCAGTAGAAGATTGTAAATAAAGAGGACCAGGGAGCGCGACATCTGAGTATATTAATGACTTGATTGACGTTGGTAAAATAGAATTCCACAGCCGCCGTAGCGCCGTTGATCGAGCAGCTCCCAGCCATCGTAGGCACCGCGCTTGTTTGCACTTGAGTCTTCCACTACTAATAAACCATCAGCAGACAAACATTGTCCAAGCTGATCATCGAGCAGCAGCTGATCGACATAATCAACATCTGCCGAAGTTTTACAATAAGGTGGGTCCGCAAAAATGAGGTCGTAATCACCATAGCCACCCTTGAGCGCTCGGAACACATCTACCCCACTAACCTTCCCCCCCGTGAGCTGCAAATCCTTTAGATTCCTTTTAATCACCTGCTGGGACTCGCGGCTATGATCAACAAACACACAGCTGCTGGCTCCACGACTCAGACACTCCAAACCCAATGCCCCCGAGCCAGCAAAAAGATCCATCACTCGAGCGCCCTGAACGCGATCAGCAAGAATGGAAAACAATGCCTCACGAAGTCGATCCGTGCTTGGACGAGCCACCGATCCGGGAACACGAATATGGCGCCTGCCAGCGATACCACTAATAATCCTCATCGTTCTCGTTTTGATGTTCCGCAGGGCTTGGTTTTACTTCTTCTTTTAATGCGGGCTCTGGCTCAGGCAACTCGGGCGTCTCAGGAGTCTCGGCTTGGGGCTCTGTGGCACCGCCATCCCCCTCTTGCCGGTTTTTATTCATGCCCGGATGTAAGGCCAAGCGCATCAACTGACTCAGCTGCATGCTGGCATGACGCGGTCCTGCATCAATCTTGGGATTAAGAATACTGCCACTAACCAGCAAGTCTCTCACCTTGCGATCAGGCGTGTACATATCATACCACCAACCTTCCTCCACCATGCCCGCACGCCTAAAACTTTTCTCCATGACCTCAGCCACCTCAGGCGAGGCCACCAGACGAGTGACACTCATAAGACCACCACGCATGGACAGACGGCCATTCCCCAGCACTGAAAAATCCTCTCCTAACATCTTCAAACCCATCCAATGCAATCTCCCCTGATGGAGGATAGCAGGCAAGTAGACCGTATCAAAGGTAACGCGCGGTCGCCCCTGACCAGCTTGCACGGTAACGCCCTCGCCGACGATCACTGCCTCAGCCTTCCAATTCAGGGGATCAGCAAGTAGTCCTAGCAGCCTGAAACGTCCTGCCAGCAGCCTCGCACTGGCATGCATAGACCTTTGCTCTAGCGAGGCAATAGCCTCAACTTGTTGTGGCCTGATCGCCATATCGACCAGAAAGGGCAAGGTGCTCTTTGTATTCTTTATCCCGAGCTGAACACGCATGTTGAGCTTAACACCGCCCAAATCGACTTCTGTTTCTTCGATCTCCAGACGTGGTCTTTTCCACACCACCGTTTGATTGAAATCTGGCAAATTACTAATACCGGGCATCTTCAAGCCCGAAATTTTAATATCACCCTCAGCATCCTCACCTGAAAGCGGCAGATCCAGCGACAGCGCATCCACACTCAATACATCCATATCCTTGGACTCAGAAAACAAACGCATGCTAGCACCGTTCACCCGCAAGCGCATCGGTAAACCAGCTGCAGCACGCTCTGCGATTGGAGTTGCCGGCTGTTCCGCTTTCGGTTTTTGCTCAGCCAGCACCTGCGAGCCAAGGCCGGGCGGCCTTAATACCTGAGCATAATCGGCCAGACTAGCCTGAGCTCTTGGCTTGGCAGGAATCTGCTGTGCTTGACCAGCTGCAAGCGTAGGCGGGGTAGGAGGAACGGACGGCGGCTCAATCACTTCACTCTCACCTGGTAGCGCAGAAAGCATCTCTAGTGATAACTCAACATGGGGCTCATTGACGGTAATCTCACGCAAACGCAGCTTCCCCTGAAGCAGAGACCTCCAGTAAGGCCTTATGTTGATTTCATGAACAGCTAAAATGGACTGTTCCACTTCACCTGGCAAAAAAACTCGAGGCCTATTGACCGTGAGCCCATTCCACGGGGACCATGTCATCGATCCAATTTCCCATTTCAGGTCGGGACCAGAGTTAGAACCAGAGTCAGGGCTGGTGTTAGGACTAGGGTTAGGAACTCGGCTAAAACGCTCTTCGAGCTTCCTCTCAACCATGCCTGTTCCCCACGGGGAGATCAGCCACAGGTTTGAACCGATCCATCCCAATAAACAAATGAGGACAATACCAAGTGCCGCCCTCCGCAGCAAACGGGAAAATACTTTTCGCCGATCACCGCTTAACTTACCGCCACCTGAGCCCTCCGCCATCGCTTATTTTTTAGGAGCATCAAAGCGAATCAGCAAGCTCTTATCCGCAAGTCGACGACCAGAGGTGCTCTCTTGGAGTCGATAGATCAACAGGCAATGCTTGCCATCCTTATAGCTTCCAAGTGCTAGATTCTCTTTGGTAGAAATGAATTCGCTGTTGTTTTCATAACGCCATTCCTTGCCGGTCCAAGCACCTAAAATACTACGCTCCTCGGCATCAATATCTTCAATGCGCTTGAGCTCACCGTTGGGAGATTTAAAATTACCCGTCTCAGGGTTGAAGCGCAAAAGCGAAATAGTCATACCCACACCACTGACGCGGATCATCCACTCACCAGGCTTGGGCTCTTCAAGACGGATAACCACCTGCTGCATGGCCTTAAACTGCCTTTGATCCCAAAGCTTGATGTAGTCCTCATAGTCCTCTTTGCTGAGTCCCAAATTTTCATGCCACGGCAACGGGATTCCAGGTTTGGCCTCTTTCGCGTATTCCGCATACCACTCAGGATTGGCCTTGGACGCTGCCTGAACCTTGGCAATGTATTTGTTGATTTCCTCCGGCGGCAGGATGGCTCCCACTTCACCCGATACCGTCTTGTCCTTAGAAAAATGAGCAGCCAAGACTTCAGGGACCTCAGCACTAGAGCTGACCACTGAAAGCGATAGTGTCATCAGAACGACAGTCCATACAGCACCCAAAAAGGTCGCCGGGAAACGGGGATAGCAAAACGCGGGAACTTTGGGGAATCTCATAGTCTAGTGATTAGGCTGACAATCGGCAAGAAAGTTACCCCCCCGCCTCACAAGTGCAAGCGCCAATCTCATGTGCCCTGACCAGCATGTAGATGCCTCCGAATATACCGCTAACGCTGAATGTCCTGAATGGGCACAATACGGAAAATCTGCTCCCCAGGCTTGTAATAATTCAACCTATCACGTGCGATGATTTCCAAATACTTAGGATCATTCACAATGGCACTCAGCTCACGCTGCTTGGCGTCTTTGAGCTCAATAACCGCCTCTTCTTTTGCCATGACTTCGGACAAGGCTGCCTCCTTCTCCTCAAGTTCACGGAAAGGCTGTAACGCGGTAGCCACAAACGCCAAACAAGCCATCAGCACAAGAATACAGAAAGCCAGACGCACACTCGCGTTCATGCGTTCTGTGCGGACCCTAACCTTGTTGTAGCCAACTTGCCGGGAAGCTTTTGATCTGCTGTTTTTCTTTCTGCTCACTTTTACTGTCGGTCTTTGACGATGTATTACCGGACACCATATTACTCATTTGATTAAGAAAACCAAATTAAAAAACAGCATATCGATACCCTAAGCAAAACAAGCGCCCAGAATGAATATCGCACCATACACATCGATCAATAGCGACTCCGCGCTGCTACTTATGCCTTGCATCGGCCCAGTTCTTGCTCCATGCCTCGTACAGCATTTGAGCGCTACCAAACCTCTGATTAAGCATGGATAGGCCAGACTCTCTGCCTGCCCTCAGCCCACCTTCACCGCTCCTGCAGCACACCTTACCCCTTACCAGCAACCTATGTCAGCTGACTCAAACTTGGATCAACCCAACGCACTAACCGATATGCTCTACCGGACGCTGAAGCGTCACCCAAAGCGTATCGTCTTCACCGACGGCGAGGACATCAAGGTCCTGCGCGTGGCTCAGCGCATGGTTGCGATGGAAATCGGAGTCCCCATTCTACTGGGTAACAAAGAGAAAATCTACCAAATGGCGGCCGATGAATCCATTTCAATGACCTTTGTCAGTGTCATTGATCCCGCGCAGGCATCAGACCTTGAGCTCTTTTGCCATCGGCTTAAAAAAACAAACCGTTTCCAAGGCCGCGATATCCTTAACCCAGAGGAAATCATGAGCCGTCCTCACAATTTTGGCGCTATGATGGTGCAGTATGGCCATGCAGACGGGATGATTGCCGGCAATCAGTCCATGCCTGCCACGGTGTTTCGTTCTGTCATCACCATGATCAAGCCATTGAAAAATGTGCCTCGTGTATTCGGCGCCATGATCATGGTTGCCCCACACCTCAAGCATTTTGGTCGTGACGGCATCTTATTCATGGCTGACTGCGGCGTCATCCCCGAGCCCGATGTCAAACAGCTCGCCTCGATTGCCGTTGAGACGGGCAAACTCGCCCTTCATTTTCTCGGGCGGACGCCACGAGTTGCCATGCTCAGCCACTCAACCAAAGGAAGCGCCCAGTCCCAGTCCGCCAAGAAAATGGCGGCAGCTACCGTGCTTGCCAAAAAAATGATCAGCGATGGACGTCTTGATATCGAAATTTCAGGTGAGATTCAGATCGACGTCGCCCTCGATGCCTCTGCCGCTGAAATAAAAACCCCCGACGTCAAGGCCCATCAACCTTCCGACGTCTTAGTATTCCCCAACCTCGATGCTGGCCATATCGCCTTCAAACTCCTCCAGCATGTCGGCGGAGCTCAGAACTACGGGCAACTCATCATGGGCCTAGCCCGCCCCGCGGCTCAAGTGCCACGCACCGTGACAGAGGAAACCTTACTGGGAACCGCTGCCATCTTAGGCGGCGAGGCGATCAAGCTCCACGAGAGCGTCCTTAGCGAGCAGACCGACTGGTGAGTCTGACTAGTGATATTAACTGGTAATATTAACTAGTAATACTAACTGGTGACAACTCGCCTGCGCCTTAGTACCCGGCCCTGGCCTAAGGCCTCAGGCCCCTGGTGCCCCAGCACATCTCCGCAGACTACTTTGACAACAGCTCGATCAATTCTGCCGCAGAGCTTACCGGCTCTCTGCAGCTCTGCCCCAAGCAATAATACGCCGCACTTTTGCCCTCAATCGCCTGTAAAGTTGCACTGAATTGGTCCACCTGGCCGAGATTCCCCATGCAAATAAGACGCGGTGAAAACACCTGATAACGGGCTTTAATCAGAGCCTGCTTGCCCTCATCACCGGCAATGACCAACCGAGCATGCTCGCCAAGCTGCATGTCTGCTACGGACATCATCCAAGCCATCGCATAGGGTGACTTCTTAATGGTCTCCGCACTCGCAGCAAGCGTCTTATCCACAACCTCACGGAAATCATCACGACCCGTTATCTCAGCGAGCTTCAGAAACTGCATCGCACCTAC
>JAACFN010000066.1 GCA_009937455.1 Verrucomicrobiaceae bacterium
GCTGGCTGGAAGCCGGAACGGTTTGAGGGTTGATCAACTCCACCATAATTGATTTCCCAGTTTGAATCCCACGCGCTCATCTCGTTTGAAGTGGGGTTACGCTCACTGATTTTTTCGCCCACCCAGAATACGGTGGCGGTGATGCCTCTGCGCCAACGATGAGTGGTATCTTTCCAGGGAGTAGGATCTTCTAAAACCAATCTCGCTTTTGGTGGTGCCTGAAAAGGGCAAATAATATCTGGGATGGCGTTACGCCTGTCAGCCAGGTAGTCGGCATGCTCTTGCTCGGTGTATGATGCAAATGCCATCTCACTATCTAGGGAGACGTATTCAGCGTGTGTTGCCTGCAGGAGGAAACACATGACGATTGCCGAGAGTAGGCCCGTTTGTTGCATAGACTGGTCTGTAAGGGTGATACAAAAACTGCAGGTTCACTTTAAAGTGGAACGAGCGAATTTTGTGAGGATCAGACGAAACAATAATTATCCAGTTGGTTAATATGCTAAACAGCTGATCTTCAATTAAGTAATTGTTAGTTATCATGACATTATATCTTGTATTGCCAAGCTTTTTTTTTGATAGAAAGGCATTTAAATGCCGGTTATTTTTTAAAATATTGAAGCTCGGAGGTCACACAGATGCGTTTTTTGAAAAATAAGCTAGAATAGCTGATAGCGCGTGCCCTCTCTCGATGCGCAAAATAACGAAGCTTGTTACCCAGCCAATGAGAATGAGTAAAGTAAATGCGATTAGACGTTAAATCGGAATTCGATGACATCGCCGTCTTTTACCTCATACTCCTTGCCTTCTATGCGTAGTTGGCCGGCATCCTTAGCGGCAGATTTTGAGCCTGCGGCTACCAAATGATCGTATGCGACTACTTCTGCGGCAATGAAGCCGCGCTCGAAGTCTCCGTGGATTACTCCTGCAGCTGCAGGTGCTTTGTCACCCTGACGTATCGTCCAGGCCCGGGTTTCTTTTTCGCCACTAGTGATGTAGGTGCGTAATCCGAGTAAATGATAAACAGCACGGATGAGAGTAGAAACTCCCGAGTCTGATATGCCCATATCGGAGAGGAACTCCTGGGCTTCATCTGGAGCGAGCTCAACGAGCTCCTCTTCAATGCGTGCGGAGATCACGACGGCCTCAGCGCCGTGGGAGGCGGCGGCGTGATCACGGACTCTCGCTACCATCGCATGTGCATCTGGATTCTTCTGCGCGTCAGCCAGTTCGTCTTCAGCTACATTACAGGCGAAAATGGTGCGTTTTGAGGAAAGCAGGAAGAAGTCTCGCAGGATCACTTTTTCATCATCACTTATTTCCAGTGTCAGTGCAGGTTTTCCTGTATCGAGGTGGGGTAGTAGTTTTTCGATCAGTGCAAGCTCTTGAACGGCCTCTTTATCCCCGCTGCGTGCTTTTTTGATGCGTGACTCTTTGCGTTTCTCGAGAGCGGAAATATCGGCAAGGATCAGTTCTGAATTGATGATTTCAATATCACGAAGCGGATCAACGCTACCGAGTTCATGAATGATGTCGTCGTTATCGAAGCAGCGCACGACTTGTACGATGGCGTCAACTTCACGGATATTGGCGAGGAACTTATTGCCTAAGCCTGCTCCTTCAGAAGCGCCCTCCACTAAGCCTGCGATATCAACAAACTCGATGGCGGCGGGTATGATCTTCTGAGTTTTGCTGATTTTCCCGAGCACCTCAAGTCGGTCATCTGGTACGGTGACGACTCCCACGTTGGGGTCAATCGTGCAAAATGGGTAATTAGCAGCCTCCGCATTGCGAGTGCGGGTGACTGCGTTGAAGAGGGTGGATTTTCCAACATTGGGTAGACCTACAATTCCTGCCTTGAGCATGGGGCGGGAAGCTAGGGGGAAAACAGACAATTGCAATGCGTATGTTTTGAAAAATTGACAGTCTATGATGTGCTTATGCCTTGACCTATGCGTTGATCGCGGTTTCTTTGCGCTCATGCAGCACGTGCTACTAAAATCAAAAATTCACCGCGCTTGTGTCACAGTTGCCGATGTCGACTATGAGGGAAGTATTGAAATACCCTCTGATTTGATGGAGGCAGCAGGGATTTGGGAGGGGGAGCGAGTGCTCGTAACCTCTGCCTCAAAGGGTGGTAGGCTTGAGACCTACGCTCAGGCAGGAGAGCCGGGAACGGGAAAAATCATTATGAATGGAGGTGCTGCACACATCATCAAGGCGGGTGAACGAATTACGATCATGGCCTTTGCGATTTCTGAGAACCCCGTATTACCAAAAAAAATCGTCTGTAATGAGCTCAATGAGGTCATTCGCCGAGTCAACTAGACAGCTTGTCGAGTTAAGCCTGATGACAAAGTTCCCTATAAAAGCCCAAATTCGCGTCTTTACAAGGAGCTCTCACTTTACCATATTCCCGCGCCCATGACATCTATCATTGCAGCCAACTGGCTAAACATTTCAATCAATCTCTTGCTCGTTATCCACGTGGCAATATGTCTCTTGCTTGCTCTTGTTGTTCTTATGCAGCGTCCCAAGCAGGAAGGTCTTGGTGCAGCTTTCGGTGGCGGTCTTACCGATCAAGCCTTTGGTGCTCGCACTACAGATGTTCTGCAGAAAGGCACTGTTTACCTAGGCACCTTATTTTTCATCATTACTCTGGTTCTGGCCATTCTCATTGGTAAACGCCAAAGCGATAACCCAACACTCACCGCTGAGGTGGAAGAGAAGGTGGAGGAAGTAGCAGCTCCTGCAGAGGAGCCGGAAGTTCCCGGTGAGGTGAAAGCCGCAGTGGAAATGCCAGCCGTGCCAGCAACTCCCGCGGTGCCAGCAACATCAGAAGTCCCAGCCCAAGAGCTTAAATCTGATGCTCAAGCTACGACTCCAGCTGCAGAGCTTCCAGCTCAGCCAGCAGAAGTCCCCGCTGCACCAGCGAAAAATCCAGAGCCAGCACCTGCTGATAAGCAGTAGTTTCTTCTGTGCAGGAAACATCCAATGCTAAGGCGGAAGTTCCTGTATGGGCACGTCCAAGAGCGTTTCCTGCCAAGCCTGCACAACAAGCGGATTTTGGTTTCATCGATACCAAGGGCAATGTGCACTCAGCACAGGACGAGAGTGATCTCGCTAGCAAGGTAAAGCATTCAGCCCGAGGGGTAGATCTTGTCTGGACTCCAGACTCGGATTGCTTGTTGGTGCCCGAAGAAATAGCGGCATTACACAGCCCCCTGCGTCTTCGATCTTCTCGACAAGCTGAGCAGGACATCAGTGACGGTAAGAGAATGGGATTGGTGTTTGGTGCCATGACACTTTGGACACTTTATGCCGCCTGGAAAAATAGCGGGGGGCAACTCGCGGCACTCTACTCGCACCAGTTGACCGGCCTAGCCTCGATGCTGTTATTGTTTTTTGGTATATTGCCTCTCTATGAGGGTTTTAAGATGAAGCGTCATCTGGCACGCAGCAAAGCTTCAGACCTGGTCGAAGAAATTCCTGAAGCGCAATTTGAAGCCTGGCTTCATAGGCAGCGTATTCCAGCGACTTATTTTTTATTATGCTGCGTAATTATCTGTGGTCTGGTGCAGATGTATTATGATCGAGGTCTAGCGGATTTTGAGGGCTCGATTATCGAAGCGGGTTTACTCAAACAGCGGGCACTCATGTATCCCGGACAAGCGGATGGAGGTGCATGGTGGCGGATGATCACAGCTCCGATGTTACACGGTAATGTGATTCATCTTCTCATGAATGCGGCTGGTTTGCTCTACCTTGGCCGGCGCACGGAAATTTTGGCTCGGTGGCCACACATGCTTTTGGTCTTTGCTGGGGCGGCATGGGTGGGCGGTTTAGCTAGTTTTTACTGGATTCCAGATAAGATTGCAGTGGGGGCATCGGGGGGCTTGATGGGCTTGCTTGGTTTTATGCTGGTCTTTGAGTATATGCACCCCCGTATTGTGCCCAAGCCTGCCAGAGTGAGGTTGCTAGCAGGCTTGGTGATGCTTGCTGTCATTGGTCTATTGGGTATGAGTTTCATCGATAATGCGGCCCATGTCGGGGGGCTGGTTGCAGGAATGGCTTACGCGCTTGTTGTTTTTCCGGCCTCGGCCTCGATGCACCGCCCAGAGTCCATGATTAGAGATGTTTTTGCGGGAGTTGCCGCTGCGGGGCTTATTATCTATTCTGTGTGCATGGTGTGCCTCAAAGTCCTTACGTGAAGATGTGCTTAACCACGATTTCCTGTGAGAAAAATGACACGGGGGCTTGTCAAAAAGCTCTGCCATGTCAATGAATAGGGAAGCAGCATTATTCATTGCGTAAAATTTATACGGTAAGCATGTACGTACTAGGGATAGACATAGGAACTCAAGGGACCAAGACACTCGTTTTTGACCTTGAGAAAGCAAGTGTGGTGGTGGAGGCATCCCAATCATACGATATGATCGAAGGCCTTCCTGAAGGTCACCGAGAACAAGACCCTTCGCTATGGATTAAAGCTGTTGATGATACCATACGTGACTGTGTTGAGCAGCTTGGTGATGACGCTTCCCTGATTGCTGCTATTGGCATAAGTGGCCAACAGCATGGCCTTGTTGTTCTCGATGAGGATAGTAATATTATCCGGCCTGCTAAGCTCTGGTGTGACACTTCTACCAGCGAACAATGTGAAGAAATTACCCGAGCATTTGGTGGCACCCCTGGTCTTATTGAGCTAGCTGGCAACCCTATGTTGCCAGGATACACAGCGCCAAAGATTCTGTGGATCAAACAGAATGAGCCGCAGAATTTCGAAAAGATTAAAACGGTGCTCTTGCCGCACGATTTCATCAATTACTGGCTCACTGGCATTAAACGCATGGAACCAGGTGACGCATCAGGCACAGGATTACTTGATGTAAGAAAACGTGAGTGGTGTAAGGAGCTTATCGATTTTATAGATCCTCGCTTGTCAGAAGCTTTGCCTGAGATTGGCTCTTCGACAGATGCGCTTGGTCTTATCAGGCCAGAATTAGCGGAAGCATGGGGCTTAAACAGCCAGGTGCTGGTTAGTGCTGGAGGTGGTGACAACATGATGGGAGCCATCGGAACAGGCAACGTCAGCAGTGGGCAGGTTACCGTTTCCTTGGGAACGAGTGGCACGATCTATGGTGTGCACGACCAGCCCTTGATTGACCCGCAGGGTGAGGTGGCAGCTTTTTGTGATTCAGCAGGTCAATGGCTGCCGTTGGTGTGCACGATGAATGCCACGATTGTCACCGAAGCGGTGAGAAAGCATTATGATTGGGATCACGAACGCATGGAGAAAGAAGTAGCCGCAGCTCCCATGGGTTCTGAGGGAGTATTAATGCTTCCTTATATGCAGGGGGAGAGGACGCCCAGTTTGCCTGAGGGGTGCGGCGTGATTCATGGCCTTAATCTGAACAACTACAAAGATAGTAATATCATGCGCGCGGCGATGGAGGGTGTTAGTCTCAGCATTGGTTATGGTATGTTGCGCATGTGTGAGCTTGGTTTTAATCCAACAGAAGTCCGAGTCACGGGTGGAGGTTCTAAGAGTCCTGTATGGCGACAAATGATCTCTGATGTATTGGGCTTGCCGCTGGTAAAATTAAAGACAGATGAGGGGGCTGCTTTGGGGGCAGCGCTGCAGGCAGCAGTGGCTTTTTTCCGCAAGAATGGAGAGGATTTGAGTTATCAAGAAATTGTCAGCTATGCTGTGGCACCCGATCCCGATACCGAATGTAAACCAAATGAGGAAGCTCATCTCTTTTATCAGGAGCTGCTAGCCAGGCAGCAGTATTTGGTCGAGACGCTGCATATGCCAGGATTTCTCTAGGCTGATCTTGTCCCCAGAATAATGAGTGACCGTTCAGAAATCAGGGGGGCCAGGTTGCACTGGTTGGCGGGAAAGTTGGCAGCTTTGCTGATGCGTTTAGTTGGCCTGACATTGCGCTGTCACATTGAAGACCCAAGCGGGCAAAAAATCAGGGTGGAAGCTGGTGTGCCGGTGATATGGATATTTTGGCATAATTGTCTGTTTGCTTCACCACTAACAAAAAAAAGATATAGTGGTAGTGCAAAGGCCAGCGCGCTCGCCAGTGCCAGCAAGGATGGAGCGGTGATCGAATCATTGGTGTCGTGCTTCGGTGTGAAAACAGTGCGAGGCTCTAGTTCGCGACGTGGTGTTGCCGCGCTGATTGCCCTGAAAAAAGCACTCAAAGCAGGGGAGCAGCTGTTCATTACTCCGGATGGTCCACGTGGGCCGCGCTATGAACTTCAACCGGGTGTGATTAAGCTTGCCCAGTCGTCTGGTGTGCCGATTATTCCTGTGCGATTTGAGCATTCCTCGAGTTGGCGACTCAATAGCTGGGACCGATTTCATATTCCAAAACCTTTCAGTAAGATCACGGTGCATGTTGGCGATGCTATTGATGTGCCTGCCAAGTTAGACGATGAGGAATTTGAACAATATCGTCAAAAAGTAGAAAGTGCCCTTCTTGAAAAACCAAGTGCGATAGCGAATATATAATACAATTTATGAGTAAGATAATTGATGGTAAGGCGGTGGCTGAGAAAGTTTTAGCCGAGTGTTTAGAAGATATCCAAGAGCTCAAAAGCGCCGGAGTCACACCAGGATTAGCAGTGGTCTTAGTAGGGGAGGATCCAGCATCCAAAGTCTATGTGGGCTCCAAGGTGCGTAAGTGTGCTGAGCTCGGTTTGCATTCTCGTAAGATTGAGCTTCCTGTTGATGCATCTCAAGAAGATGTGCTCGCGGTGGTCAATGAGCTGAATGACGATCCTCTCATTCATGGTATTTTGGTGCAGTCACCGCCGCCTCCTCAAATTGATGAGGATGCTATCGTCAGAGCGATTGATCCAGCTAAGGACGTTGATGGGTTTCACCCAGTTAATGTCGCCAAGCTGGCTCTGGAGGACGCCAGTGGATTTGTGCCATGCACTCCGGCGGGATGCATGCGCTTGCTTAAGGAGGCAGGTGTGGAGACTTCAGGGGCGGAAGCCGTTGTCATTGGCCGCAGTATGATTGTGGGTAAGCCCATGGCCCTGCTGCTCATGAGCAAGCAAGGGAATGCGACGGTGACGGTGGCTCACTCTCGCACCAAGGAGCTTGCCGAAGTGTGTCGCCGAGCCGATATCATCGTGGCTGCCATCGGCATGCCCGAGTTCGTCACGGCTGATATGGTCAAAGAGGGCGCTGCGGTGATTGATGTAGGTATCAATCGGGTGGATGATTCCAGCGCCAAGAGAGGTTACCGACTGGTGGGTGATGTTGCCTATGATGAGGTGGCAGCTAAATGCTCAGCTATTACACCTGTGCCTGGCGGCGTGGGGCCGATGACCATTGCTATGCTGATTTCAAACACCATCAAGGCGGCTCGGCAGTCGATGGCTTAGGATTTTAACGGCTAAAGACCTGCCCCATCTATAGGTCAGATCTTAATTTCCCAGATCTCGCAAATTTGATTTTCGATCTCAGTCTCAGCTGAGAAGCGTTTGGTTTCGCCTAAGTAGAAAGCTTTGACTTGTTGGTCGTCTGCCTTGAGCATTTTGACGATTGAGGCGACGGTCGTGGCGCGTTTGGCAGAGAGCTCGCGATTGCTATCTGGCTTCCCAGATACGGAGGCGTAACCAATAACAAGGAAGAGCGACTTGCGGTCTTGGCGTTTATCAAGAATGTCTTGGATGATTTTTTCTCGGTCAAAGGTAATTCTGGATGACCCTTTGCTGAACGTTTGCCGGTGAATGATTTGGGCATTCATCGTTTTGCGAATGTCCTCGTAGGCGCTTGCTAGCTGCTTTTGATCGGCATCCTCTAAAGTGGTGAGTTTCGCGTAGAGCCGGGCGGCCTCTGCGGGTAGGTCTTTGTCAGATTTGATAAACAGAGTGGGGTGGTCGAGTTCGGCACGTAAGCGCTGCACCTCATAGCGTTGTTTATGGTTATCGCCACGTAAGTTTTCTATTTCAGTGAGCGCCTCATCGTAGATTTTGCTGCTGCTGCTGTTAGCTGATTTTAAAAGATCGTCGATTTGAAGCTGAAGTTT
>JAACFN010000067.1 GCA_009937455.1 Verrucomicrobiaceae bacterium
AGGAGTCAGTATTAAATAAGCATGCTGGCTGCAGCGCATTCCTAGACGGAAGAACCAAAAGCCGATGAGCAGGTCGGGGATGCCAAGCCACCACCAGTTTTGTAGGGGAGGGGCGTCCATTCCCCACTTTTGTGTGGATAGAATAACAAGGCCAATTCCTGCAGCGACCGTGAGCGCGGCAATAATGTAAAATAGGGGTGCCTGGCCGGCACGAGTAAAGCGCAGCTCTTTTTCTGGCTCGGCAATTGATTTTGGACCAGAGGGCAGTAACGCACTGCGTATTTTTTCTCTGATTGATCTATCGTTATTGGCGGTCACAAGTTCTTTTGTGTGCCGATATCAGCATTTGTTCAATAAGTAATCCTGTGTTATTGGACGGGAGCATTCACCAACAGTTAAACTCTTGCCCTTCACCCTCCATAGCGATTACCAACCATCAGGAGATCAAGCGCCTGCGATTGAAAAGCTGGTAAAATCAATCGAGGCGAGCAATGGGCATCAAACGCTCTTAGGTGTCACCGGCTCGGGAAAGACGTTCACCATGGCTAACATCATTGAGCGCATTGGTAAGCCGACTTTGTTGATGAGTCACAATAAAACGCTGGCGGCTCAGTTGTATTCTGAGCTGAAGAGTTTTTTCCCAGACAATGCGGTTGAGTACTTTGTCTCTTACTTTGATTATTATCAACCAGAGGCCTACATTCCACGATCGGACACCTACATTGAAAAAGACAGCTCAGTGAACGATGAGATTGAGCGCCTGCGCCTGAGCACGATGGGTTCCTTGATTACGCGTGAGGATGTCATCGTGGTGGCCTCAGTCTCGTGTATTTATGGCCTTGGGTCTCCTGAGGATTATCAAAATATGATGCTGCCGGTGAAAACTGGTGATCAGCTGGATCGCGAAGAATTTCTTGCGGGTCTGGTGAGCTTGATGTTTGAGCGTAATGACATCGCTTTCTCCCGTGGTCAGTTCCGAGTTCGTGGCGACGTTGTTGAGGTGCATCCCGCCTATCTCGAGGATACTGCGATCCGAGTTGAATTTTTTGGTGATGAGGTGGAGCGCATTTCAGAGATTGATGCACTCACGGGTAATCGCATTGATATCCTAGACAGTCATACTTTTTTCCCAGCCAAGCAGTTTGTCACCGACAAGGATAAGTTAAACCAAGCGATCCATGACATTAAGAAAGAATGTGCGGAGCGTGTCAGCTGGTTTGAGGAGAAGGGGAAGCTTATCGAGGCGCAACGTATCCGTATGCGCACGGATTTTGATATCGAGATGATGCAGGAAATGGGTTTCTGCCAAGGCATTGAGAACTACTCACGGCACCTTACCGGGCGTGATCCAGGTGCCCGGCCCTACACCTTGCTGGACTTTTTCCCTGATGATTACCTACTACTGATGGACGAGAGCCATGTCAGCGTGCCGCAAGTGGGGGGTATGTTCGAGGGGGATAAGAGCCGCAAGACCACACTGGTAGATCATGGGTTCAGGCTTCCCAGTGCTCTTGATAATCGGCCACTCAAGTTTGCCGAGTTCATGGAGGTGACCGATCGGCGTGTCTATGTGTCAGCTACCCCCGGTCCTTTTGAGTTCATTAACTCTAGGCCTGATAATAAAAAATACATCCCGTGGAAACGGGGTGAACTGTCTGCGGCTCAGGCGCTCAAGAAAATCCGCAAACATGTTCATACCAGTGGCGCTGATGAAGACATCGATGACTTTGATGTTCATGCGGCGGGAACGAACCTCGTGGTTGAGCAAATCATTCGTCCAACGGGCCTTCTCGATCCTATTCTTACGCTGAAGCCGCTCAAAGGTCAGATCGATGCGACGATCGATATGTGCCGTGAGCGCGTGGAGAAAAATGAGCGAGTGCTCGTTACCACGCTAACTAAAAAAACAGCAGAAGACTTATCCGAATATCTTCAAGAGACGGGGTTAAGGGTGCGTTATATTCACTCAGATGTGGGGGCGATTGAACGCGTAGAAATTCTGCGCTCACTGCGTGCTGCAGAAATTGATGTGCTAGTGGGTATCAACTTATTACGGGAGGGCTTGGACCTTCCGGAGGTGTCATTGGTCTGCATCCTTGATGCTGATAAAGAAGGTTTCTTGCGCAATGAAACCGCACTGATCCAAACGGCGGGTCGAGCTGCCCGTCACGTCGATGGCGAGTGCGTCATTTTTTGTGATGTGGTCACGGATTCTATTCAGGCGCTGATCGATATCACCGAGTATCGCCGGGCTCGACAAATGGAACACAACGAGAAACACGGTATCACTCCGCAGGGTGTGGTCCGGGCTGTTCAGGAGAGCCTGAGTCAACATCAGTCCAACAAGGAGACGGCAGAAGAGCTGAACCAAGGGCTCGTAGCCAGCGACCAAGAGAGCTACAATGTGGTCAATGTGATCTCAGAGCTCGAGGAGGAAATGCGTGAAGCTGCCGCCAAGCTCGAGTTTGAACGAGCCGCTCACTTGCGTGACCAGATCAAGCAATTACAGCAAGAGATAGAGAAATAGCCATTGATGTCATAGCTGTTGCGAATAATGACGTAAGGGCATTGACTAATCGCCGGCCAGCAGGAACTAATACCCTCACATATGCGCCCAACATCAATTCAGATTCAGTCCGTCATGGATGCCTTTGGTAAGCAAGGCTGGCAGTTTGAGCAGCTTGAAGGCAAGGACGTCATCCGCACTGTCTTTGAAGCTTATCACACCTCAGTGCATCTCCATGCGCAGGCATTTATTCAGATCAATGCCCTATCCATTGTGGGGGAGGCGCCGATGAGTGTGGAGACAGAACATGAGCCCTTGATTCTCGAGCTGCTCGCACGAGCGAACAAAAAGCTCACGCTGGGGAGTTTGGAATATGATCTGGATCGGGAGCAATTAATGTTCCGCATCACCAATCTGTTTGAGCGTGATAAATTTGATGCCGATATCATCTCATCGATGGTGCACGCTGCTATTGCCGAGGTGGATCGCATCACCCCATACGCAGCAGTTATTCAGCAGACTTCAGAGAGTTTGCTCGATGATCTATCGGTGGAGCGCTTGCTGCTGCGCGATGATCTCATTCCGCCGGTGCCCGAGGATGAAAACGGTTTTGCTTAAGAGCGGCCAGAGCGAAGCTTAAGGGTAGCCTAGAATTTTTAAGGGGCTTAAAAAATGACAGCCCCGTCAACGCTGTCCGAAGACTTTGCTGACGGAGCTGTTCCCCCCCAAATGTCGCCCATTGCTGAGCGATGTCTTCAAGATACAAAGTTTTTGGAAAAGCGCAACTAAAAAGTCACACTTTTTTGATATTTATCATATCTTCGTGTTTAATATCGATGAAATATCAACCTTAGACATAAAACTTTTCAGGTATTCCCAAGAATTAACCAATTCATTAGCCCAGTGATCCCAGGATAACTCCTCCAATGCGAGGCATAGAAGAACAGAAATGACGATCACGTTGGCGAGGTAGATGACCACGAGTGAGAAAAAGACGCCGTTTTCTTTCAGGTCAGGTTGGTCCCGGGGGATCATCCACAATGTCCAAAGCAGGTGAAAGGACCAGCTGAAGCCGACCAGGAAGTAGAGGGCGTGATCGTGATGCGGGATCTCATAAAACAATCCGAACTTATTAAATAATCCGATCACGGTCGAGATGCCGAGAATCACCACAGACCAGAAGGGGACGAAGTAGGGGGACAGGGCAATCAGCGCATTGCTTTTATTGGTCATCACATAGCCACCATCAGCGGTCACGTGAATGCCGCCGACTTTGCCGCCACATGCATAGACAAAAACGGCGTGGGTGAGCTCGTGTCCCAGAACATAAAAGTAAAGAAAGAGACGCTCCAGCAGGCCAGTGAAAAACCAGCCCATCATCAAGACACATCCGATGCCAAAATAGAGGAAATGCTCGGATGTGACCAAATCTCGCCAAAAAGTTTCCTCTGCCCCCGAGCCCACTCCGACATTGAGCAGGGCTCTTGTGGCTATGACGCAGAAGGGCAGTAGCATCAGGGCCGTCAACCAGCGAAGCATGCGCTGGCCGATGTTGAGGTGGATCATGCCGTCATTGGCGGTACCTGCGATGGCAGCTTGCATGGAGCTCAGGCCGTGGCGTCTGCCCATGCGCCTGTTGGCGCGTTGCTTGGCACGGAGGTTGGCATCGTGAAACGCCTGGCGCAAGGTAGGGCGACCATCGCGCCTGCTATTGCGTGTGCGTGTCCGCCTTTGTCTGCTACTGATTGATTTTCTGCGTGATCTCATGCCGAACATGAGCCCGAGCAACGGGCTGGGAAAGAAGATGGTTAAGATTACTTAAATAAATCTAAACTGCAAGGCGGTAATTACTTCGGAATAGTAGCGATATGGGCTATTGATACGGGCTGATGATAAGGGCTGATGCATGGGTTTCTCAATGCATTGAAGTCAGGTCAGCTTTTGGTTTCTGCCAAGCACTCTACCTCAACGCCAACACCTTCCTCAAGCACCAGCACCCGATCGGCAACGCCGAGGCGCTCGGCTTCTGATACAAGGCGCTCGATGGGCTCGTGATAGGGTTCATTGCCCAGTGGGAAAGTGCCATAGTGCATGGGTATGAGAATGCCGGCCTCCATTTCGATAAAAGCACGAATGGCTTCCTCGGGATTCATGTGCACGTCTCTACCGCTAGGAGCATCATAAGCGCCGATTGGCATCAGTGCGACATCGGGGGTGTGATGCTTGCCGATTTCTTGGAAGCCATCAAAGTAGGCGCTATCTCCACAGTGAAAGACCTTACAGACGCCAGATGAGACCATGTAGCCACCGTAGTCACGATGGGTGTCGTGAAGGTAACGCGCTCCCCAGTGATGGCTGGGCGTGTGTGTTACGGTAAGGTCATCAAAGGTGAGCTCATCCCAGACGGACATTTCATGAACGCTGTTGAAGCCGAGTTTTTTCACCAGTGCGCCGCTGCCTGAGGGCACCACGATTCCCTCGTGAGATTCGAGAATCTTGAGGCTTTTTTTATGCAGGTGATCAAAGTGGGCGTGAGTCACTAAGACCAAGTCGACCAGTGGCATGAGCTCAAGGCCGAGACCGGGAGCTCGCTGCCGTTTGACAACACCATGCCAGTTTGCCCAATTGGGGTCGATGATGACGGAGTGATCGGGAAATTGAACGAGGAACGAGGCGTGCCCAATCCAGGTGATGCGTATTTTTCCTGCCTCGGGGGGCTGAGGAATGGGCTCCTGACTAGAGCCGTTACGTTTCTGAAAAACCTGTGGCAACAAACGATGGCGGAGGAAGTGGTAATTCCTGCGCGGCCAACCCTTCTTGGGCAGGATGCCGGCATAGGCCTTCCTGGCTTTCGACGTATTGGGTTTTGGTGGGTTGGTGCCTTGCGTGGCCATGACTGATAAGCCAATTATATGCGCTGGGTGTGGTGACATGCAACCCTTCTCTTATTCTCGTTGATCTTATCCTGATCTCATAGAATGATGCTGGCATAAGGATGAGCGAACAAGGCAAGGCAATCATTGGCATTACCAGAGGTGACCAGGCGGGCATTGGCCCTGAGGTTGTGGCGGCAGCACTAGCCTCAGGTGAACTCAGCTCAGCATGCTCATATCAGATCATTGGTGAGCAAGTAGACGCGGTGCTGGGTAAGCCAGATGCTACCACTGCCAGAGCTGCATTGGATGCGCTTGAGCAGGCTGCCCAGATGCTGAAAGGAGGTCAGATCGACGCGGTGGTAACAGCTCCTGTAGGGAAAGAGGGTCTGCACGAGCTCGGCTTTGATTTCCCTGGGCAGACGGAGTTTTTTGCTGAGCGGCTCGGATGTGATAATCATGCGATGTGTCTAACGGGTAAAAATTTGACGGTGGCGCTGGTCACTATTCATGTGGCGCTGGCTGATGTGCCAGGGTTATTACGGCGGGAGGAGATTGTGCGGGTGGGGCGTCTATTGGCAGATTTTTGCCGGCAACGTGGCATTCAATCGCCACGGATTGCTGTCTGCGGACTGAACCCCCATGCTGGGGAAAATGGAGCCTTCGGCTCTGAGGATGTCGAGATTGTCGGGCCTGCGGTAGCTGAGTTACAACAAGCTGCCAAGGGGGCTATCTTCAGTGGGCCGCATCCTCCTGATACCATCTTTCGTCCAGCGGCAGATGGTGAGTATGATGCCGTGCTTTGCATGTATCACGATCAGGGATTGATTCCACTTAAGTTGTTAGATTTTGATACGGGGGTGAATGTCACCTTGGGTTTGGCGAAGCCGCGCACCAGTCCGGACCACGGCACGGCGTATGACATCGCGGGTCAGGGTAAGGCGAGTGCTAGCTCGATGATCCATGCTATCCAACTCGCTTGTGAAATGGTTGACCAGAGTCCAGCGTGAGCGATTTGCAAACAGCTGAAGTGCTCAAGCGCTACTTCGGACATGAGTCACTCAAGCCCGGGCAAAGCGAGGTGATTGAGCGCGTCATGAACTTGTCGAACACTCTGGCAGTGCTGCCCACTGGCGGTGGTAAGTCTCTCTGCTATCAGCTTCCCGCAATGTGTATGCAGGGCCTCAGTATTGTTATTTCTCCTTTGATTGCTTTGATGCGAGATCAGGTAGAAAGTTTGACAAAGAAAGGGCTTCCCTGTGCGCGACTCGATTCGACAAGCTCGGCTGAGGAGATTGAGCAGACCATGGCCAGTATTGGTTCTGGTGAGCTTAAGCTATTATATCTATCTCCCGAGCGTCTGGCTGAACCGAGCATGCTGCGGCTACTTAAAGAGTCCCACATTGCCCTTGTTGCTATTGATGAGGCTCACTGCATCTCGGAATGGGGGCACAGCTTCAGGCCATCTTATATTAGGCTGCCCAAGCTGGTGCGTGCGTTAAAACCACAGGTCATCCTCGCGCTTACCGCGACAGCATCTAAGGATACGGCAAAGGGCATCCGCAAGGTATTCAAGATTCTCAAGAAAGACCATGTGCAGACTTCCTTTTTTCGTGAGAACCTAGCCTTTGAGGTGATTGCCTGCCCAAAGGAGGAGAAACAGCAGGCGTTACGGGAGGAGCTTCAGGCTGCGGGCCGGACCCCGGCGATTGTCTATGCAACACGGCGAGGCGATGTTGAGGAGCTGGCTGCTATGCTCACCGCGTCTGGCGTCAATGCGCGTGCTTACCATGCGGGTATGCCCGCTGACGCTAGGGCGGAAGTTCAGGACGGATTTTTGAGTCACCGCTTTCCGGTCATTTGTGCGACGATCGCTTTCGGCATGGGTGTTGATATGCCTGATGTGCGCAGTGTGGTGCACTATCACCCACCCAAGTCTCCTGAAGGGTGGATTCAGGAAAGCGGCAGGGCGGGTCGCGATGGTAAGGCAAGTCGCTGCCAATTGATCATTAACGGTGATGACCGCAATGCACTGAGAAGTTTGGTGGTGGCTAAACAGCCTGGGAGCAAAGCTACGGAGGCTATTCTGCAGAATCTTTTTGCGCAGGGGAAGCGGGCGATCATATCTCGCTACAACCTCAGCACGCTTAATGATGTGCCTGTAGAATTGCTAGATGTTCTGCTCGCTCGGCTTGAGAGTGATGGCTGGATCGTGCCTGATGGTGGTTCATGGATGTGGTGCCATCTGGTGCCATTGCGCTGGGACGCTGCTGCCCGCGAGAGAATACTGAACGGTTTTCCTAAACAGGCTCGTGATATGCTTGCTGATCTGATGGCGAGCAAGCAGAGGGTTAACTTGCTTGAACTTGCCGGTGATGATGTGGCTAAAATGAACCGCTTGCTCGATGTTCTTCGTGAGCTTGAAGCGGGTGGCGAGGTGAGGTTGAAGCTTAGCCATAGCCTCATCCATTACCGCATCAAACGGCAGCCAGAAAAGCTGAGCGACCTCGTTGATGAAATGATGGCTGCATTTGAGCAGCACAGTAGCCATGACCTCGCTCGAGTTGATGCGGTGTTTGAGATGGCTACGTCTCGTCGCTGTCTTGCGGCCTCGTTGGTTGTGTAGTGCGTGTGGTAGTTCATCTCCCATGGGCGAGTTGCCTGTTTCGGAGGTGGAGGAACTCAGTTTAGAGGAGTTGGAGCGCATTCAATCATTGGTTGCTGAAAAGCGACCTGCGCTATCGAGTCCCGAGAGATTAGCGCGTTTTTTATGCGGTATTTACAGTCCCGCCATGATGCGGTTTCGCCTTTATGGACATAAGCAATGGGGGATGTTAGATCGCTTAGCCTACGATGATGTGCTGGCTATTGCTCGTGCCCAATAGGGATTAAACAGGGATTAAAATGGGATTGGAAAGAGAGCGCTATCAGAGCTGGTAGAATCCAATGGCGCTATCTTGGTGGATCGCTTTTTGTTCATCCTCACTGAGAGAGATAATCAGATCATCCACGGTGTTGAGCCATGCGGGGTAGGTGGTGGCGAGGTTACAAACAGGCCAGTCTGAGCCGTACATTATTCTTTGTGGCCCGAAGGCATGACAGACGGTATCGAAATAGGGCCTGATGATTTGGCTGTGGATAGGCCGGCTGGCAATAGGCCCGAGTTGGCCACTGAGTCCTGAGAGCTTGCAGTAAATATGTGGCCGGCGAGCCAGCTCACGAATGGAACGTGCCCATGATTGAGAAAATGTCTCGGGGTCTATTTGTGGGCAGCCGCAGTGGTTGAGCACGATGCGTTGATTGGGGTGCCGATCGGCAAAAGCGATAGCGGCAGTGAGTTGGTCTTGTGAAACCAAAAGGTCAAAGGCGAGGTTGTGACGGGTGAGCTCGGTAATGCCTTGATCAAAGTCGGGGTTGTTGAGGAACTTTTCCGTCGAGCTGCCACTGACGATTTCCCTCACACCTTTGAGCATCGGCTCGTGCAGGTATTGATCGAGAAATACTCTGAGCTCGGGTGAGTCAAGAGGAGCCCAGCCAACAATGCCCGCGACGAGGTTGTCTGATTTCCTAGCCTCTTCGAGAAGGAAGTGGTTTTCACGATCGCTCCGGCGTGACTGCACGGAGATGACCTGATCGACACCGCTGAATTCAAGCTCATGTTCAAATTCAGCGATCCTGTAGTCTTGCTGCAATGCTTTCATCTCCGAGGTGATCCACGGAAGTTGGTCTGGTTTGTATTTCCAGAAATGATGATGAGCGTCAATCACGAGGGCTAAATGCTAAAAAACAGGAGGCATAGGGCAAGGTCTATGTTGGTGCAGGATTGTCATCATCGAGGTGATTCTGAGGGCGGCTTGGTCGGTGCCTGTTGGGGTGGTAGGGGATATGGTTGAGTGTCAGGCTTGGCTGTGCCTAGGATCCTGCCGTGCACGAGAGTCTGTTGGTACTGCAAGCGGCTATTCCAGTTTATCTGGTGGTCTTGCTGGGCGCGCTATTGCGCAGGTTCAGGGTGTTACAGCCGAGGATGGACAGGGGCCTGATGGTGTTAGCGATCCATGTTTTTTGCCCATGCCTGATTCTCGATAAGATGTTAGCGGCGGAGGTGCTGCGAGACCCTATGGTATTGTTTTCATCGGCGGGCATGGGCTTCGGCCTGATTGTCTTAGGTGCTCTGTTGGCATATCTGATAGCACCTTTAGTTGGTTTGAAACTAGGTGGTGGTAGGCGCACGTTTGCCGTTTCGGCTGGCTTACAGAATTATGGTTTCATTGCCATCCCGCTAGTGGCTTATCTGTATCCTGATAATGACGATGTGATGGCTGTCTTGTTTACCCACAATCTGGGGGTGGAGCTGGCCATGTGGACGGTGTTGCTGATGCTGCTCTCAGGGGTGTTAAGCCCATCGTGGAGGGTGTTTTTAAAGGGGCCTATCGTTGCTGTGCTGGTGGGTATACTGGTGATGCAGACGGGAACGGAGCAATACGTTCCCGGCACGGTAATTGGTCTTTTTTCCATACTGGGTGTGTGTGCCATCCCGCTAAGCTTATTGCTCGTGGGCACGGCTTTGCACGACCTGATGGGTAAGATGAAATTTGATTGGAGGGTTGGCTCGGGAGCTGTGTTGGCTCGCTTGGCACTGATTCCTATCGTGATTTTAATGTGTGCAAAATACTTGCCTCTGGGGACCGAATTGAAGCAGGTGCTTGTTATTCAGGCGGCCTTGCCCTCTGGCATGTTTCCCATCGTTTTGTCCCGCCATTATGGAGGTCGTACGGATGTTGCCATTACGGCGGTGATGGCAACGACCATTGCCAGCCTATTGACGATGCCGCTGGTGATTGCTTTTGGGAAATACTGGGTTGGGGTGTGATTTTTTTCGACAGCCTGAGAGGAATAGAACAGAATTCGTCAACAGATGAAGGAACTCGAAATTCAGGGGCAGGTTATTCAGCCTGGCGAGCGTAAGTTGATCGGCTTGCAGGTGGGTATTACAACTACTCACGAGCCGGTAACCATGCGTGCTTGGGTCATCCGGGGCAAAACTGATGGTCCCACCTTGATGGTCGTTGGCTGTATCCATGGTGACGAGATCAATGGCGCGGAAATCGTCCGTAGGTTGATTAACTCAGGAAGTTTGAAAAGTAGATTTAAGGGGACGTTGATCGCGGTGCCGATTGTCAATGTGCCCGCATTTTCCAACAGGTCGAGATACTTGCCAGACCGCCGAGATCTCAACCGGCTTTTTCCTGGCTCACCCAAGGGTTCACTGGGAGGACGGCTTGCGCATGTATTGACCAGTGAGCTTTTGCCGCTCTGTGACGCGGTGGTTGATCTCCACACGGGGGCGCTGAATCGGGCCAACCTACCGCAGATCCGGGTTACCGCTGGTGATGAAGAGTCTCTTGCTCTTGCTGAGGCCTTCGGCCCATCGGTAACACTGACGGCGGGCACTCAGGCGGGTACCATCCGGGCTGCCTGTAATGCCGTTGGGATACCAGTCATTCTCTATGAAAGTGGTGAAGCGCTTCGGCTCGACACGCCTTCGATCCGTTTTGGAAAACGAGGGGTGCTGGCAGTCATGCGGCATATGGGCATGCTGCCTAAGCGACCAGCTGCAGCAAAGAAGAGAGCCAAGCATGCGGTGGTTTGTGCAAAGGGTTACTGGGAGCGTGCTCAAGTGGGAGGCTTGTTTATTCCGCTGACAGCTCTCGGTAAGGCAGTCCGTAAGGGCGATGTATTAGGCTTTATTGCAGATCCACTAGGTGACTACGAGGAGGAGGTGATTGCCACGCAGACGGGCATCCTGATAGGGCGTACCAATGAAGGTCAGGCGGATGAGGGCGATGCGCTGTTTCACATAGCACTGGCCAGGTATCCAAACATGGCGGCCAAGAAGATTGTTCAATCCGGTGAAGGCTTCCCCGATATTCCCGATGACGACGATGACCACCCAGTGCATTATGACCCTTATACAGATGTGATTTAGAAGGGGTGATTGATCTTTTTAGGATGGAGTGGTTGGTGCTTGGCAGGGGCAGGCGGAAGGGAGAGGATAATCGGCATGGAACATCATGTATATTTCTGGCTTAAGGAGGAAAAAAAGAATGCGGCCGACCTAGCGTTGTTTGAGCAAGGCTTGGCGGATTTGTTTAATATCAAGGAGGTGGCTGGCGGCCGGTGGGGCAAATCTGCGGACACTCCGGAGCGACCAGTGACAGACAAAAGCTTTGATTACGGGCTCTCGATGCAGTTTGACTCCATAGCCGATCACAATGTGTATCAGGACGATCCTGAGCATGACGTCTTCGTAGACGCCTTCAAGGACTGGTGGCAAAAGGTGCTGGTCATGGATGTCGACTAGCCAAAAAGGCGGTTCTCGGCGAGAAGCTGAAATAAACCATTGCCACTCTGCGCCGTACTGCTACAAGCCTCCTCAACAGCCATTGGGCCATTCATTTATGTCTGGAAAACTTACCTATAAGGAATCAGGTGTGGACACCAGGGAAGCCGCCGCCCTCGTTGGGGACATCGGCACCCATGTTCGCAGGACACAGAACCAAAGGCAGCTTTACGGTGCGTTTGGTTTATTTGCAGCAGCTTTTGATTTATGCGATTACGAGCAACCCGTTATTGTTACCGGTTGTGATGGTGTTGGCACTAAATTAGAACTCTTGCTTGAGCACGATCAACTTGAGGCTGCAGGTAAAGACCTCGTAGCGATGAGTGTGAATGACATTCTAACGACAGGTGGTGATCCGCTGATGTTCTTGGATTACATTGGAATCTCAGCTTTAGACAAGCCACTGATTACTCGTTTAATCGCAGGCATGTGTGATTACCTCGAAGACTGTGGCTGTATTCTTGCTGGTGGTGAGACCGCTGAGATGCCGGGCATTGTGCCTGAAGATGTCATCGAGCTATCTGGATTTTGTATCGGTTGCTGTGAAAAGCCCGACCTGATCGACCCCACCCAAATTGCCACAGGCGATGTGTTGATTGGTTATCACTCAGATGGCCCGCACGCAAATGGCTGGAGCTTAATTCGTCGTGTGCTTGCCCAGCACGGTGAGGCGTTCTCCAAAGAGGAAATTGTCAGCCTGCTCGCACCGACACGCCTCTATCATGATGTTGTTGCCGATATTAAGAAAGCTGGGGTGAAACCTCGTGCTATGGCGCATATCACAGGTGGTGGACTTCCTGAAAACCTTGAGCGCTTGCTCCCCAACCACGGAGCAGATGTAGTGATTCCTAATTGGGACAACGCAGCAATGAAGAAAATCTTCGATTTTGTGGATGCAGAAGACAAGTTCCACACCTTTAACATGGGATTTGGCTGGGTCGTCATCGTATCTCCTGATGAGGCCGAGCGCATTATGTCCGCTGGTCCTGGAGGAGTAAAGATAGGCACCATCACTGACACACAAGGCGTCAGGGTGAGCATGGAAAGCTAATCGTGCTGACTGTTAACCGATCACGGATTTTTTCATGAGTGACCCCATCAAACACGAGTGTGGTATTGCGGTAGTTAGGCTTAAAAAACCACTTTCCTACTTCAAGGACAAATACGGCACTGCCCTCTGGGGGGTCAACAAGCTCTTTCTCTTAATGGAGAAGCAGCACAACCGCGGACAGGACGGTATTGGTATTGGTTGTGTCAAACTGAACATGCCACTGGGTCAGCCATATATTTTTCGCCGTAGAGATGCAGCACGTGATTCAATGGCGTCTGTATTCCGCAAGGAGCTAAAGAGCTTCAACAAGATGGCGCGCAAAGGGATACTCAATCCTGAGGACCCAGAATCGGTGAAGCAGCAATTTGATTTTGGTGGTGAGGTGCTCATTGGGCACCTGCGCTATGGCACATCTGGAGAGTTTGACTCGGGTTCATGTCACCCTTATCTGCGCCGCTCAAACTGGCCAACCCGTACCTTGATGGTCATGGGTAATTTCAACATGACCAATACCGGCGAGCTCAACAGTAAGCTCATGGATCGTGGTCAGCATCCTGTGTTCGGAACAGATACCCAGACCGTGCTGGAGGAAATCGGGTTTCATCTCGATGAACATCACACCGACCTCTACCGCAAATTACGTGATCAGGGAGTTGAAGGTCGCGATATCCCAGAGCTCATTTCTGATCAGATCGATCTTCCGTCTATCAT
>JAACFN010000241.1 GCA_009937455.1 Verrucomicrobiaceae bacterium
AGGCGACGTCCACTTCACCAAAGACGGCTCCACTAAGCTGGCCGCGCAGGCAGCTGATTCGATCCTCTCCGTATTAAAAAGCTGAAAAGAAAATCCCTTAAGGCTACTAGAGAAAGCTTACCTTGCCACTGGCAACATCATACATCGCGCCGACAATCTCGATCTCATTGGCTTCAATCATTTCTTCGAGAACCGGGCTGTTCTCTTTGATCTTAGCCAGAGTTAACTCAACGTTTTTGGCTGCCACGGCATCGACAAATTCAGCATTGGCTGAGCTGCGGTCCGCTCCTTCCGGGGTATGAATAGCATCGACGGCAGGCATGATCTTTTCCAGCATCTGTGTTAGGTTACCCAGCTCTGCCTTATCACACGCTCCCTTGATGGCACCGCAAGAGGTATGCCCCATGACCACAATGGCCTTGGCCCCAGCCACCTTGCAGGCGAATTCCAAGCTTCCGAGAATGTCCTCGTTGACAAAGTTGCCTGCGATTCTGGCATTAAAAATATCACCAATGCCTTGATCAAAAACAATCTCAGTGGGAATACGTGAATCAATGCAGCTCACCACCGCGGCAATGGGATATTGCCCGCCAGCCGTTTGCGATACTTGGGACTGGTAATCACGACTCGTTGTTGAGCCACTTGTGAATCTAACATTCCCCTGCTTCAGCATCTCAATGGCCTGAGAAGGCGTAGTGGCTGACTGGCTCTCCGGTGTTTGTGTTGTCGACATAATATGGTGGCAGGATCGTGAGTGCCGCTATGAATATGCTTTTTCAAGTGAAATGGTCAAGAGCATCAGCCCATTTCTTACGGCCATTGTTAACCTTACTCAGGCACAAAGTCCTGCGTTTCGCCTTTGGCAATCTTCAGCTCATGGTGCTTACCAGCATAGTGGACCTTGCAAGGCGCGCCCTTCTGGCTGTGAATCTTGGCTGAAAGAAGCTTGCCGTTTTCCCAGCTAAGATCAACGACGAAGCCACCACGAGCCTTGAGCCCGGTGACTGAACCCGTCTGCCAGCGATCGGGTAATGCAGGAAGAAGTTCAATGGTGCCGGTTTGTGACTGCACCAGCATCTCGCAGACGCCGGCCGCGTAGCCGAAGTTGGCATCAATTTGGAATGGCGGGTGGAAGCTGAGCAGATTGCGGTAGAAGTTGCCGTGAATTTGCTCCTTAAGCAGCTTGTAGGCGCGGTTGCCGTCGTGCAGGCGTGCCCACATGCTGATCTTCCACGCCTTACTCCAGCCAGTGCCACCATCGCCACGCGCGTTGAGTGAGACCCGTGCTGCCTCGGCAAGCTTGGGGGTGGTGACGGGTGAAATCTGCCGGCATGGGTGCACGGCAAGCAGGTGAGAGAGGTGGCGGTGCTTGTTGTTAGGGTCATCGATGTCTTTCGCCCACTCCTGAAGCTGGCCCCATTTCCCGATTTGAGGCCCCAGTAAACGTGAGCGCATCGACTCGATTTTTTTGCGAAACGCTTCATCCTTACCTAGGACATTGGAGGCCTCGATGTAGTTGGTAAAAAGATCATAGACCAGTTGCTGTTCGTAGGAGTTTCCTTCGGCCTCGGGACCGTGTTCGGGGGAGACACTTTTCGGGCTGACCAATTTGCCGTCAGGCCACTCGATCAGCGAGTCCTCCCAGTATTCGCAAAGGTTTTTGAGCAAGGGATAGGCACGGGTCTCGAGATATTCTTTATCCCCGGTAAAGGCGTAGTGATCCCAGATATTCTGCATGACCCAGGCGGCATCGCCGGGGACCCAGAGGTAAGAGGCTCCGCCAAAAATCCCGTTTTCAGAGCGATGCGCCCAGCCTCGCACTCCAAATTTCTTTTGGGTCGCCTCACGTTTGACCGGCACCACCGACCACAGCCATTCGGAAAGTGGCGTGAAACATTCCGAAAGGTTAGCCGCATCAACAAACCAGTAGTTCATCTGGATGTTAACATCAGAGTGGTAGTCGGAACGCCACGGTGGGTTGTTGTCTGAGCAGGAAATCATCAAGTAGCGCGCATACTGAAAAATCAACTCCTCGAGCTCAGGGTCAGCGTTGCCTTTCAGGCCGAGAGGTCCTTTGCCGTAGTTGGTGCCTTTGGCCGCTTCCACCTTAGCTCCTCGATAAGCGTCGAGCCTTTTGGCGGTGGTAATGCTGTGCACGCTCTCAGGGCTGTTGCCGAGATTAAGGGAGAGTCTATGGAATAGGCTTTGATAGTCCGCGATGTGCTCCTGGCGTAGGTCATCAAAGGCCCGTGTAGAAGCCTTGGCTAAATTATCATTGATCTTCTGGTGCGGGTGCGCCTGCTTCCAGCCCTTGTCACGCTGGTTCAGATAGTTGGTATCTGCACTGAGAAAAATAAGCAGCGAATCGCAGCCCTTAAAGCTGATCTTGCCATCGGCCACTTGCAGGCTGCCACCCTCATTGAGAACGAGCACCTGGGCCTCATAGTCGAGGCGGATCGGGTAGTTAGCTTTCCCTTTCATGTTGATGGTTCCAGACGGAGACCCGGAACAAGAAAGCTTATTGCCCTCCGCCTTGATCGTGCCCTTGTGCATATCGCTTACCAATACGTCTGCCGGCTGAGAAGCAAAGTATTCGCGCTGATAGCTCACCCCCCCAGACTGATAGCTAATGGTGTGTAATGCCTGGTCGATATCGAGCTCGCGGCGGTATGCGCCGTGCTCATTTTGACCGGCAAACTGAATCTTAAGATCCCCGAAGGCCTGGTAAGCCCCTGTGTCCTCCTCATCTCCGATCCAGAGCGAATCCTCGTTGAACTGGATGTGCTCGTTCTGCACCCCACCGTAAATCATGCAACCCAGATGCCCGTTACCAATCGGCAAGCAGTCCTCCTGCCACTCCTTTGCGGGGGAGTCATACCAGAGCACTTGTGAAGTCTCTGGGGTTTCAGCCGCTTGACTGCTAAGGGTAAAACCAAGGCTCGCGAGACAGATTGACAACGAGAAGATGGATGAGTGCATGGTCAGTGAAGGTGTGGTGAAGCTGTGATCGTCGTGCCGATGATGACGATATTAACACTAAATAATTACCCCACACACAGCAAGATCTTACAAAAAAATCACGTCCTCTCCGTCTGGCTACATGTTGTTAATTCCCTTCTTTCAGAACGTGTTTGAACCAGTCCCGGAGCAGCTTTCTCTCAGCAATATCTCGGAGCACCCAGGTATCTGTGTGCTCAGGAAATGGCAACGCTTGGAAGGTAAAATCCCCCATCGGGTGAGCTTGCTTCAAATACTCCTTGGCCTCTTCAATCGATCCTTCCTGACTGATGAACTGTGGCCTGCCTGACTCGTTTCCCAGGAGCGGGTGCATGAGCAGTTGCTGGAGGGGTTGTCAAATCCGGCTCCACACTACCCATACTGCTGTGAATATCGCCGTCAATGTCGCCTGCAAGTGCGAGCCTCTTCACGGTTGCACCTTAAACTTCATGACTCGGCCCCACTTATTGTACTCGGTCATTAAAATATTCCCATCCGCATCAAAGGCGATGCCGTGAGGAGCTTTCACGATTCCAGCTTCCCAGGTCTCGGGGCCAAAGGTATTTTTGCCGATCTCCTTGGTATTGTTCGTGCCTACTTCGGCCACCATTTCGCCTTCTTTATTAAAGACCGAGATTCGTCCGTCGATCTCGGCGATGGCGACCAGGTCTTTATAAAATGCGGCGGAGCTGGGCTTGCGGAGTTTCGTCGCATAAACCTTGATCAGCTCTCCATCTAGGGTGGTGTGCACCAGCCTATTATTAAGCCGGTCACACAGAAGAAGGCGGGGCTCTGCGTAGCGATGGTCGATGAAAATCTTATGGCAGTTCATGAGCTTCAATGGCGCTTTCTGCCTGCCTCCAAACTCACCTATCCATTCACCTTTTTGATTGAATTTGAAGATGTGGTCATTGCCGTAGCCATCAACGACAAAGATGTCGCCATTCGGCAGGGCGTCGACTGAGGTCAGGCGGGCGCCAAGGTTTTTCCCAGTATCCCGATGCTTTCTAAAGAGCTTTTCCGCTGGGGTTCCGTAGATCGAAATATTGAGGACGACCTTTCCCTCGAGCGTCATCTTGATAATCTCACCTTTTTTGAGCCTAGCTCCGTAGATGAATTCTTGCTC
>JAACFN010000068.1 GCA_009937455.1 Verrucomicrobiaceae bacterium
CTCTCTTTGATGGTCACAAGTGTGCTGGTCATGATGGAGCGCACATCAATGTCGTGTGATGATTTTCCCTTAAGGATGACGTTGCGGGTGTAATCACGCTCGGAGATGATGCCGATGAGTGCTCCATCGTCGATTACGGGTAGTGCACCTACGTTACATTCTGACATTTTTTCAATAGCGTTAAAGACGGTTGCTTCAGGGCTGATGGTCCAGAGTTTTGAGCTCTTGTTTGATAGAACAGATGCAATGGGATCTGATACTTCCATAATAGTTTATAGGTTTGTGTTATTTGGGTGGAGAAATGACCGTTCGATGGTCATCGAGTTTGTTGGCGTTAAACGAATGAAACGCAATCCATGTATCCTGAATGAGAGGACGAGAAATTGGCAAGCGTACAAGTGTTTATAATATAACATAATGCCATCAGGATAGAAGTGGGGCAAGGCAAAAGGAGAAAAAGAGTTAAGGTTTTCTTAGTTTTAAGGTGTTCTTCATCAATTGATCAGATCTTTTTGGGGTAGTGAAGGGCAGCAGAAAAGTGAGTAAATAGCATCGAATTCTATTTGAGCTTTTGGTTTGGCTCATTCAGCTATAAAAGCGATGCCATGGGATCTTTACTGGCTCTATTAACGATTGTTTTTGTCTCATTGCTTATTGTCCGCGTGGGCACCAACGCCTTGGTGTTGACGGGCATGTCACTCTCTGCAGCTAGGTTCCAAGCCGCGTCGGCATTTTTTGGAGTTGGTTTTACCACGTCTGAAGCTGAGATGGTCGTTGGCCACAGGGTGAGGCGACGGATTATTCTGCATTTGATCATTGCGGGTAACATTGGCCTCACGTCGGCTTTAGCTACTCTGATTGTCACCTTTGTGAGTAAAGGTGATGAGGGTGCCTCTGCGCTTTTTTCGGTTCTAGGGATCGTGTTGCTTAGTATTCTGGTGCTTTATGTTTTGGCCAGTACGGGTTTTATCCGCAGGCCGCTAGATGGGGTGATGCGCTACTCTTTGGAGCGTGCGGGTGTGGTGAGAGCACTGGATTACGAACTATTGCTCAAAGTGGAACATGGATATTGTGTTTCTGATTTTAAGATTGGTAAGGATCACCCATTTGAGGGTAAGGCGCTGCACGAATCGCGTCCCAATGACCAAGGCATCGTTATTTTGGGCATTACTAAGTCCCATGGTTCCTTTGTGGGAACACCCAATAAAAATGAGGTTCTCGAGTCGGGTGACACCCTGATGGTCTATGGTAGTGAAGAAGCAGTGGACAAAATGGCTCATCCAGAGCAGTAAGTGTTCAGCGCAACATGAAAGCGCATATTTTCCATGGCACGAAAGAAAAAAGACGATAAGCCGCCAACGCTCAAAGACGATCTGGTCACCCTGACCAAGGTGAATTTAAACACCTTTGTCGTTATTACCACGTTGTTTGGTTACTTGCTTGGGGCCAAATACTTCCATGGTGTGTGGCTCTATGATGGCTGGTTACTGTTTCATACTCTAATCGGTACGGCGTGCACCGCCTTTGGGTCTGCAGCCTTCAATCAGCTGATGGAGATCGAGGAAGATGCCAGGATGAAGCGCACGGCTGACCGGCCGCTTCCCGCTAGGAGGATGATTCCGGTGAATGCTTTTGGTATCGGATGGGCTTTGTCCGCATTCGGCATTATTCACCTTGCTTTGAAGGTGAGTCCCGCTTCGGCTTATTTGGCGGCCATCGCACTGGGAGTCTATGTTTTCCTCTACACTCCACTAAAACGTCGTAGCTCGACGAATACGCTTTTAGGCGGAGTTCCCGGAGCGATTCCTCCAATGATTGGCTGGGCAGCAGTAGCTCAGGCTGGTGGTGCTGCTGGTAGCTGGGCGGATGGGCAAAGTTGGTATTTATTTGCTCTCTTGTTTCTTTGGCAGATGCCTCATTTTGTCGCTATCAGCTGGTTGGTGCGTGAGCAGTATGAAGAGGCAGGATATGTCATGTGGACCAACGGTGATGTCTCTGGGAAAAAGGCGGCCGCGATAGCAGCGGGCTTTACGATAGTGCTGATTTTATTGGCGCCTCTTGGCTGGTGGCTTGGTTATGCCGGCGTAAGCTGGCTGGTGGGCGGATCTTTTGTGGGCATCGTCATGCTGTGGTTGTGTTTTCGATTTTCAGCTGCAGGTGAGCGCAAAGCGGCGCAGCAATTATTCTTCTATACTTTGCTTTATCTGCCGCTGGCACTCGGATTACTTGCCATCGGCTGGAAGCAAGGCTAGGGTGCGCGCGTTATCAAATCAGACACAAGTTTTACCATGGACATGGAACCAGCTGAAAGAAATCCAGCACAGCTACGCCGCACAGCATTTAAACTAGTAGGCATTATGGTTATTGGAGCTGTGGTGGTGCTAAGTGCTTATTTTGCCAAGTCTAAGAAGAAGGCGGAAGAGAACGAGGGTAGGCCGCCCATTACCACAAAGATCAGTCGTAACTTCGCGGCCAAGAATCAGGAGGGGAAGCTGGTTGCGACCTATGACCTTGAAGGTAAGGTCTGGTTTGCCATTCCTGTGTGTGTCAAACAGCTTGGTGAAAACAAGCACGCCATAGCGATGATGAAAGAAATCACTGAGCATTATGAGGGTAACGACAACTTGAGATTTGTTGCTTTTTCCATCAATGGTGTTGATGAAGGGACCAAGCCTGAGGATCTCAAGCGTGCCATGGGTCAATTGGGTATCGATGACCAAAGATGGTGGTTTTTGACAACTGGGGATACCAAAAAGCAGAGAGGTTATATTAAAGATCAATTACGACTTGGCCTCGTTTCTGAACGGTCAGCGGGAGACCAAGCGGGTAAGTGGATATTCCCCTCACAGATTGCTCTGATCGATCGAGAAATGCATATTCGTCAGCGTTATGATTTTCGTGAGGCGGAACAGTTTGAGGATGATGCGCATGAATTATTAAAAGAGAAGCCTGAGCTTAAGGATGTTGAGAAATTTAAATCGGCTCTCCATGCGGTTGATGAGCTTAAAAAAACCCTCTACACGAATACCGACTTTGTTCTGAGTGAAACCAAAACAGGAAGCAGAGAATGACTGATAAACAAAAAATAACGACGATCTATGTTAGTGCAGCAGCTATTTGTGTGCTGATTCTTTTAACCACATGGTTTATTCAAGGGACCCATCTCAAACCACCTCCGGCACCAGAGCCTCAATACGTGGTAGATGAGATGTCAGGGCCGCTTTTGACTTTGCGAAACGATCTCAGCCTCAAGCACCAAGATGGTCGTGACGTTAAGATTTCTGAACTCAAAGGCAAGGTGTGGGCATTTGCCCAGTTTTATGCGACTTGTCCAATGTGTGCCAAACGCAACTCTCAGGGTTTGAAAGCACTCTATGACAAGTATAAGGACAATCCCGATTTTGTGATTGTCTGCATCACGGTGGACCCCGTTACCGATGGGGTAGAGCAGATGAAGTCCTACGCAGAGGCTCTGGGCGCGGATAGTGCTAACTGGTGGTTTTTGACGGGTGATGCTAAAGCGCTAACCGATTATATGGTTAACGAGATGAAGTATCAGTCAATTGTGAAACGTAGTGATCCGGATGAGGCTGCAAGGCTCGGTGCTTTTGAACATGATATGTCGATTGCTGTTTATGACAGGTCCCTTTCGATGGTCACAAGGCACGACCTTTATAATGCCCGCAAAAAAGGCGAGGCGTTTTTGAAAAGTGAGGAGGACAAGCTACACTTTACCGTCCAGTCATTACTCGAACAAAAGTAATACAATGACGGATCGGCAGGACTTAAATAACTTCCTCGAGCGTGAGCCAAATACGGCCTTGCTGAGGAAGCTTGTGTTCATTTCATGGCTGCTCAGTGGCGCTGTATTTGCTCTCGTTGTTGTGATGGGGCGATACAAGCTCGATATAGGTATGGAGCTGCCCATGCTGCCGCCCTTACATGCTATACTTAACACGCTAGTAACGATCAGCCTTTTGGTGGCGGTCGTTGCAGTAAAAAATAAAAATATCACCCTGCACAGGCGAGCGATCGGTTTTGCGGTTGGATTTTCAGTATTATTTTTGCTCAGCTACGTCACCTATCATGGCACCCAGCAGGAGGTGAGGCATGGTGGCGAGGGCATGGTGCGTAATGTTTACCTGATCATCTTGGGTAGTCACATTCTACTGGCGGCGGTAAGTTTGCCTTTTATTCTCATTACCCTATCTCTTGGCTATACCAATCATTTTGCTCGTCACCGGAAAATGGCGCGCTGGGTGTTCCCATTGTGGCTTTATGTTGCAGCTACGGGGCCAGTTTGCTACCTGATGCTCAAACCTTATTACTAGGCTAGTAAAACGAAGATGTCGGCTATGAAAAAGCAGCCGATCCGGTTCGTTCATGGGCTTGCAGAACGAAATAGTTCTTGAAGTTTACCGATTCACCCCTAGGGAGCGGGTATGTCATTTCATGCACTCGGTCTCCATAAACGTATTTTAGATGCGATTGATGATGCTGGTTACAGTAAGGCCACCCCGATTCAGGCAAAAACTATTCCTGCTATCCTTGAGGGTAAGGATCTCATAGGGCTGGCGCAGACGGGTACTGGAAAGACGGCAGCATTTACCCTGCCGCTGCTCTCAGAGCTGGCACAGAAGACGCACGAGCTATCAACACGTGGCACTCGTGTTTTGATCATCGCCCCCACTCGTGAGCTGGTGGCGCAAATTAACGAGAGCATCCGCACTTATGGCAAATACACCAATCTACGCACGGCGATAGTGATCGGTGGGGCTAGTGAGAGACACCAGATCGAAAAGCTTCAGAGTAATGTTGATATCGTCATTGCCACGCCGGGACGGCTTATGGCGCTGATGGAGGCTGGCCATTGCAGTTTCGGGAAACTTACCCACCTTGTTCTTGATGAAGCCGACAGGATGCTGGATATGGGATTTATGCCTGATATTGAGGCGATAACGGCAAGCCTACCCAAACGTCGCCAGAGTTTGCTGTTTTCGGCCACGCTGCCGCCTCAAGTCGAGCGCTTGGCAAAGAAGACGCTGAAAGACCCAGTGACCATTGAAGTGGGGGACCGCAGTAACCCAGCAGAGACGGTAAAACAGTTTCTTTATCCTGTGGAGCAGCATCTCAAGGCTGATTTACTCAAGCACTTGCTCGAAGATCACCAGTTCTTCTCCGTCATCGCTTTTGTGAGAACGCGAGAGGATGCTGATAACTTGGCGAAGGAATTGCATGGTGCTGGGATCTCCGCTGAGGCGATCCATAGTGACCGCTCACAGAATCACCGAACACGGACGCTGCGCGATTTTAAGGCAAGTAAGATTAGGGTGCTGGTAGCCACCGATATTGCTGCACGCGGCCTGGATATTCCAGACGTCACTCATGTGATTAATTTTGATTTCCCGCTACAGAGTGACGATTACATTCACCGTATTGGACGCACCGGTAGAGCTGGCAATGAGGGGTGTGCCCTGAGCTTTGTTACATCCTACGATGGTGAGCGCTTAAAGAAGCTGGAGCGCCATATAGGCAAAACTCTGGCCAAGCGTTTTGCTGATGACTTCAACTACAAGGTTCCCGCACCTGAGGAGCCAAAGGGTAGAAGGCCTCAGCAAGGTAAGCCTAAGCGCCACTCGAGTGATCGCTTTGAGAAATCAGGACGTAGCACTGCTAAAAAATCAGCGAAGAAAACTGGCAAGCCGGACTATCGCAAGCGCAATAGGAGGTAGCAAAAAAAGAAAAACCCACCAGGCGCAAGGCGAGGTGGGTTGGTAAGATTGTGCTGAGCGATTCAGTTATGCACCGACGTTGAAGCGGGCAAAACGGGCGATGTTGATATTGTCGCCAATCTCTTTGCTCTTAGCCGCGATGTGCTGCTTTACGCTGACCTTATCGTCTTTGACAAATGCTTGGTCAATGAGGCAGGACTCGGAGAAGTACTTGTTGATCTTGCCAATGAGGATCTTCTCGATGATTTCGGCAGGCTTGCCTTCAGCTTCGAGCTGCTTGCGATTGATTTCATTCTCTTCCTCGATGGTAGAGGCGTCGATGTCATCGCGAGTCAGGCCAGAAGGGTTGAGAGCAGCAATGTGAAGGCAGATGTCGCGAGAGAGTTCCTTGAAGGTCTCGCTGTCTTTGGTGCCAGCGTTTTCTGCGCTAAGCTCGAGGAGAACACCAACCTTACCACCCATGTGGATGTAGCTTGAGATGGCGCCGTTTCCTTCGGCAGTGTAGCGAGTGATACGCTTTACCTTGATGACTTCACCGAGCTCGGAGAATTTAGCACCGAGAGCATCTTGGATCGTGCCGTCACCGTAGGCGAGGCTAGCAGCTGCCTCAGCGTCAGCGGCATCGGACTGAGCGATGGTTTTGGTGATGTCAGAGACAAAAGCTCCAAAGGCATCGTTCTTGGCGACAAAGTCAGTTTCACAGTTGATCTCAGCGAGTACACCACTAGCAGCATTCTCGGAGACGTGGGCAGCGATTAGGCCTTCAGAGGTCTCACGGTCAGAACGACCAGCTGACTTGACGATTCCTTTTTCGCGGAGGAGTTTGACGGCAGCGTCCATGTCACCAGCGGTTTCGGTGAGGGCTTTTTTACAAGCCATCATGCCGGCGTTAGTGATCTTGCGGAGCTCTTGAACAGCAGATGCGGTAATTGCCATGGTAGTAGTAATTTAGGTAATTTGAGTTCGTTATTGAGGGGGATTAATCCTTAGCGACAACCATTGAGTCGACGAGATTTTGAAGCAAAAGGCGAATGGAGCGAGTTGCGTCATCGTTGCCAGGTACTGGATAGTCGATCACAGTAGGATCAGCGTTGGTGTCAACGATAGCGATGACGGGGATATTGAGGCGGCGCGCTTCTGCAACGGCAATGGTCTCACGTGCTGAATCGACAATAACCATGGCAGCAGGAAGTTTTTCCATGTCACGGATACCGCGAAGGTTGCGAAGCAGTTTGGTGCGCTCACGTCCAAGGGCAGAAAGTTCTTTCTTGGACATTTTCTTGGAGTCGGGTGACTTTTCGATGTCTTCAAGATACTTGAGGCGTTCGACAGAACGGCGGATGGTGGCAAGGTTAGTCAAAGTGCCACCGAGCCAACGGTGATTAACATAGTATTGCCCAATGGCTTCTGCAGCTTCTGCCACGGAATCTTGAGCTTGGCGTTTGCAACCAACAAAGAGGATTTTCCCTCCCTTTCCTGTAACTTCTCCGATGAAATCAGAGGCTTTGTCGAGGCACTTTACTGTTTCCTCGAGGTTGATGATGTAGATCCCACCCTTGTCCTTCATGAGGAAAGGTTTCATTTTTGGGTTCCATTTGCGGGTCTGGTGTCCGTAGTGAACTCCAGCGTCGACCATTTCGTTAATCAATTCATTGACCATTTTTTTATTGGGTGTCCTTCCTTAATTCAGGATGGCTCTGGTAGGTTGGGAAATCCGCCGCGCTTTAGGTTAAGTCCTTCAATTTCCCGTAGTTGAAGCGGCGGCGTTACGAAGGATGGCGGGTTGGTAGGGGATGAGCCCTATTTTGACAAGGTAATTTTAATCCTCTGGAGCAAAAAAAAGGCAAAACGACATGCTCTTTGGTGATTTAATTTGGACTCCTTAAATGAATGAGGCCGATGGAGCTTATTCATGGCAGCAAGGCACCAAAATTCCATCTTTCATGCCATGGATTTTCTTTTTGTCAGCAGGAACGATGGTCGCGAGGCAGCCACCAAAGCTGGTGTGGCCATCACGATCTGTAAAAAAGTAGGGGCAAAGCCTGGCGCGCCCGCTCATCATGCGTTGTTCGCCGGTATCGGGGTCGAAGTAGGGGTGGTTGATGATTTTTCCGGAATGATACTCTTGCATCATTCTGGGTTGATCGTTGAAGGCCGCGGTGGCGGCTTCGATCTGTTGGCGCCATTCGTTGCCGGGCATGTCGTGGCCGATGTGAACACCGCGTGATCCCCAGGCAAGTTCGGAGAAGCCGCTGATTTTTAAAAC
>JAACFN010000069.1 GCA_009937455.1 Verrucomicrobiaceae bacterium
GATTCAAGCGGCTTCACCAACGGCCCATCATGGGATTGGCAGATCGTGCTCAGCGGCACCGACCTCGTGCTCGAAGCCTACGCCGTCCCCGAGCCTAGCTCAGCAGCTCTGCTTGGCCTTGGCGGACTTGCCCTCATGCTGCGCAGGAAGCGCAGCTAATGAAGGATGAAGGATGAGCGATAGCCGCAACGCGGCCAGATGCTACCTCAACTTAAACTCTCAAAAACCCCTGCCCTTCACACGGCGGGGTTTTTTTATGGCCGCAACACGGCCAACAAAGAACTAAGAACCAAGAACAGCCGCTCAGCAACTCCCCTACTTCACCTTCAACTCTTCACTTCAACTACGCCGCAGGCGGCGACCCTGCCGTATTCACGTGATAGACTCCCTGCCCTGAACATCCCCTCCTTGCCACGTAAATACGCCGTAGTATAATTTTCACCTCATCCTAAAATGTTTTCCAAACCTTTACCAACTTGCCCGCGGGCGATTCACCTCATCTTCTCACTCATGTCTATTCGCTATCGCCTTCTGATGCTGTCTTGGCTCTGGCTGATGAGTGTATGCGTTACACAGGCAAGCTCCTCCATCTCAGACCTTGAGGCACGGCAAGCTGAGATCACCACGCGCTTGAAGTTACTCTCTTATCCAAGCCTCAATACTGGAGTAGCGCCCATCGGATACCGCTCTTCCGCCCAGCCGACCGCCCATAGCCCCGTATCTATTAAGGTGCATCTCTCCGATCCGGCTCGTATTGACCAGATCGTGCTGGTTCCTACCATTTGGAGAGCCAGCAATCACGATTTTCAGGCAGATGCCTTTCCCAAAGCCCTGCGTATTGTGGGGAAATCTGAGTCTGGAGAAATGATTCTCTTGAAAGACATTCCCGACACAAGCCACCTTCTTCCACGCATCGCTCCCGTAGTGATCCCTCTACCCGCTTCAGAGAAGCTTAACCAGGTCACGGTGGAGGCTTATGAGCTCTCCCCACGTGCGATCAATAACGATTATGTCTTCCAGCTTGCCGAGGTGTTTCTCTTCTCTGGTGAGCGAAACGTAGCATTACACCAAAAAGTCTCCTCCCCCGACGAGCAATTTCCGCCCAAAACCTGGGGCACCCAATACCTCGTTGACGGTATCGTGCCTTACTTGATGGATTCCTCCAGGGGAGATTCTGCGCTCTCCTTTGTAAGCGATTATATCTCAGCCTCGACCGTTCCCACACTGTCAATTGATCTAAAATCCCCCCATCTCATCAATGGCATAAGACTCCATACCATTAACCAGGGAGACACCCTGCCTCAAACCTACCCCGGAGACTACGGACTGCCGAAACACTTCGTCTTGGAAGCTGCGAGCGACGCCTCTTTTTCAGATTCTGTAATCGTCATAGAAGCTCACATTAAGGCTCCGGGCCCCATCCATTCCTGGACCTTCCCCTCCACTAAAGCTCGCCACCTTCGCCTTCGCATCCTTGAGCCCTATCTGGATCACGGAAAAGCGCGCTTTGGTCTCGCGGAATTCGAACTCCTATCACATGACCAAAACATCCTCCTCGGAGAGGAAATCACGACCAATTTCCCAAAAGCCGCTCCCATATTGCATAACAATCTCTTAACTGACGGGAGGAACTTCTACGGAAACATCCTCCCTCTCCGTCAATGGATGGAAGAACTTGCAGAACGTCATGACCTCAAGAATGAGCAATCCGAATTGGATGCAACTCTCAACAAACGCTATCAAGCACAGCAAAAGAACTTTCAGCTCACGCTCTGGATCCTAACCCTTATCTCGGTGGGGCTTATTGCCTTACTCCTCTACGCGCGGCTCAAGATGATACGGAACGAGACGCTCATTCGGGAACGCATCTCCTCTAATCTCCATGATGAACTTGGTGCTAACCTGCACGCCCTGGGACTGCTCGGCAAGCTTGTGGAGCAATCTCTAGACAAGCCGGATCGGCTCAAAACCCTGGCGCAGCGCATCCATACCCTGACCCACCTTACGGGCTATGCCACCCGCAACTGCTCTCATATGTTACGCAACAAGAACCTGCATAACGACCTGCTCTCTGAGATGAAACGGCAGGCGAAGACCCTCCTCGTTGACCTTTCCTATGAACTGGAAATTAAGGGGCAAGATCTCCTCCAAAAACTCTCACGACGCACCTGCATAGATCTTCATCTCTTTCATAATGAAGCTCTTAACAACATCATCAAACACTCTGGGGCGGAGAACGTGCGTATCAAACTCACGCTGCACCGCCGATCTCTGCGCCTCTATGTCTCCCTGGACATCATTGATGATGGCACGGGGATTACCGAACCTCCCCCCTCCTTAACCCGGCGCGCCAAACTCCTGAAGGCAGCGCTCACCTGCTTGCCTGCGGAACAAGGCGGCAGCCATCTCCAACTCCGCTTTAAGCGACTCTCCCTCATCTAAGACCCATGTCCCAGCCTATAAAAATCACCATCATCGAGGATAACCCGTCCTTTCTGGAGACCCTTACACTCGCCATCGAGTGGGATGATTCACTCAAACTTCTTTCTAAATTCGGGACGGCAGAAATCGCCCTGCGGGAGCTTTCTAAATCTATAGAAAAGCCAGACCTCATTCTGCTAGATCTCCACCTCCCCGGTATGAGCGGTCTCGAGGCACTTCCTGGGCTTTTCCGTTATTGCCCTGATACTAAAGTCCTCGTCCTCAGCCAATCCGATGCCCAGCGAGATATTCTCCGCGCTATCACTCTTGGTGCTAGTGGATACTTGGTTAAGTCAAACGACATGGAGAGCCTGCTCAACAGCATAAAGATCACTCATCAAGGTGGAGCGCTCATCGACCCCGCCATCGCCCGCTACCTTATAGACGCCGTGAAACGCACCCAGAGCGAGCTGGAGCAACACCCCATCCCGCTCTCCGAGCGTGAGACCGAGATCCTCCAACTTCTGGCTAAAGGGCTGATTAAAAAGGAAATTGCAGACCACTTTGACATCACCTACAATACCGTGGATAGTTACGTCCGCCGAATTTTCGACAAACTAGATGCCCGCAACTCCAACTCCGCCATCTCCATCGCCCACCGCCTTGGATTGATTGATTAGAGTTTTTCCCCGTATATGCGTGGCAAAACGCTTTGCTTTTTCTGCTAAACATACCCTCCGCTAGCAGAAAAACCTATGATCCTGAAATCTCTACCCATCGCACCCCTCATCACCCTTTTACTGTGCCAAGCCATGGCGGAGTCTCCTGCGGCTCAAAACCATCCGACGGGCTCCACGATTGTCCATCCCCCGGAAATGTCATCGCGTTGGCAGGAGGAGCTTCTCTCGGCGAACCCGCTACCCGAATATCCGCGCCCGACCATGGTGCGGCAGCAGTGGCTCAATCTGAACGGGCAATGGGATTTTCTGCCCAGCGGGCCGCGGCCACCTCAGCTTCCGGCTCAGTTTTCGGATACGGCACATGTTCCTTCTGCGATGTTTTGCGCCACCGCATGTGTAAAAACAGGGTCGTCCTACGGCTGGTATCGAAAGAAGATTACCATCCCGGAAGGGTGGGCTGGTTCTAAAGTCCTACTCCACTGCGAGGCAATTGGCACCAAATCTACGGTCTTCTTTGACGGTAAGGAGCTCGGCAGTCATGTGGGGGCCTTTAAGCGTATTTCTCACGAATTACCCGGTGCTATGGCCGGCAAGGAGCATGAAATCGTGGTTTTCTTTGATGATACAGATAAACGTATGTCGCGAGGGAAATCAGGCACCCTGGCAGGACTCTGGCAAACCGTTTGGCTGGAAGCGGTCCCACAGGACTACATCACTTCTTTTCAACAAACTCCAGACATTGATCAATCCTGCCTCGTTCTCAATGTTGATGCATCTGATCCCACTTTAACTGTTACAGCCACTGCATTAGATCAAGGGCAAGAAGTAGCTACTGTACAGGGAGATGCTAAATCAGCTTTTACCCTCAAGATCCCCGATCAAAAGCTGTGGAGTCCAGAATCCCCCTTCCTCTATGACCTGGTTCTGGAGTTGAAACGTGACGGAAAAACCATTGATCGCGTGGAGGGATACTTCGGCATGCGTAAGATCTCCACGGGTGAAGTGGACGGTAAGCCGCGTATCTTTCTCAATAACGAAGTTTACTACCAAGTCGGGCTACTCGACCAAGGGACCTGGCCTGATAGCTTTTTCACCCAGCCTTCTGATAAATGCTTTGAGTTCGAGATCCAAACGGCCAAGGACATGGGCTTTAATGTCATCCGTAAGCACTTTAAGGTCGCCGCAGAGCGGTGGTATCACTGGTGCGATAAGATCGGGATGCTCGTTTGGCAGGATGCTCCCCGTCAGATTCTCTTTGTCAGAAGTCTCCATAAAACAGAGGAGGACAAGCAACCACAGCGTGATGTGGTGCGAGATATGGTTACGCAACGCTATAACCACCCCTCGATCATCACCTGGGTGCTTTTCAACGAGGGAGGAGCCCAATTCGATCCGCGAGATATGACCGTGATGACTCGCCAGTTGGACACCTCTAGATTGATCAATGCCACCAGTCATGTGCACGAAAGTTTCATTGAGATGGGACGCCGCCGCTATGAGGTCGATTTCCATGATACCCATTGCTACGACCGCACCTTAGAGCTAAAGGACTATGACAGCCACATCCCGGCGACCCTTGGTGAATACGGGGGGATCGGGTATGAGATTGAGGGGCATTCCGTGCAGAACAAGACGAAAAACTGGGGGTATGGTGAGATGGTGCACTCCGAGGAGGCATTACTCTCCGAATACGAGAAGCTAATCCAGCAGGCTGTCGCGATGCGTAAAACCGACAATCTCTGTGCGGTCATTTACACGGAACTCACAGACTTCCACAACGAGGTGAACGGATTTATCACCTTTGACCGTAAAGCCATCAAGGTAGATCCTGCGAAAATGCGCGAGATCAACATGCAATTCCGTAACACCGACGCAAAAGACTGAAGCCATGCTGAAACTGAATAAACCGAAAAGAAATATGCGTGTATGGGCTGTGGATACCATCCTGGCTCTTATCGCAGTGCCCACTGTTGTATTGGCAGGAGAGAGCTCAGCTAGCAAGGTCGCCGTCTCTGACTTTGATTCGATCAAGCTCTACACCCTGAAGAATAAAGCGGGTATGGAGGTGAAAGTGACCAACTATGGGGCGATCATCGCCTCCATTGTTGTTCCAGATCGCAACGGTAAGCGTGATGATATCGTATTAGGCTACGATCGGGTAGAAGATTACATGAACGCGGTTGATAAGCCCTACTTCGGCGCGGTGGTGGGTCGCTATGGAAACCGGATCGCAAAGGGTGAGTTCACCTTGGATGGGGAAACATACACCCTAGCGGCAAATAATCCTCCAAACCACCTGCACGGCGGAACCATTGGGTTCGATAAGGTAGTCTGGGATGCAACCCCAATCGAAGGAGACGATTTCACCGGTCTTGAGTTAACTTACCTCGCTAAAGACGGTGAAGAGGGATACCCCGGTAATCTAGCGGTCACCGTCAGGTATCAATTAAATGAGAGCAATGAGCTGGAGGTAGAGTATCAAGCGACGACGGACAAGGCCACTCCCGTTAATCTAACACAACACTCCTATTTTAACCTCGCAGGAGAAGGCAACGGCAACATTTTAAAGCATCAACTCTATATCAACGCGGATCATTATACGCCCGTAGATGAGACCTTGATTCCGACTGGTGAGATCGTGCCCGTGAAAAACACGCCGTTTGACTTCACCAAACCCAAAGCGGTCGGACGTGACATCGCTCAGAAAAATGAGCAACTTCAATACGGGGGCGGCTATGATCATAACTTCGTCCTCAATAAAGGTGGAAAACCTGGCGAGATGACCCTTGCGGCGAGTGTTTTCGAACCTAGCAGCGGGCGCTTTTTGGAAATCTTCACGGAGGAACCTGGGATTCAGTTTTACAGCGGAAACTTCCTTGATGGGCGACTTAAGGGGAAGGCTGGTCTGCCCTATCTCCACCGAGGAGCAGTCGTGCTAGAGACTCAGCACTACCCCGATAGCCCTAACCAGCCCAACTTCCCGAATACCATCCTCAAGCCGGATGAACGTTATCACAGCAAAACCATCTTTCGCTTTTCGACCAAGGTGAATAATGAGCAGTAAAATAATATCTATCATACCCCTTACTCTGGGCGTTTTGCTCTCCACGGGAGCAGCACAGGAGACTCAGGCGATTGGAGAAAGCAAGGAAACCGCCAATGAATCGCCCGAACTAGGTAAGGAATGGCTCATTAGTAGCCAGTCAGACTGGGAGCAGAATACAGATTCCTCTCTACAGATAGATATTAAAGAAGGAATGGCTGAGCCAACGGCAGAAGTGGCGACCTTCACCAGTATCTTAAAGACCTTCAAGAGTAAACAGAAGGCGGACTGTATCACGGTCGCACAGTCTCCCGCTTGGGATAACTGGGAGCCAGCAGGAAATATTGGCCCCGGATGCACCTTTGATTCCCCCGTCTTCCTGAGCTTAGGGAAGAACAATTACTGGTTTTTTGGTCGTTACAACCAAGGCGCAGAGCAGAAGGCATGGGATCGCTCAAAAGGACCATTTACCCCTAAGGAGGTTAGACTGGACGGCTACGAAATGTCGCTTTTAACCACGCCGATCCCGACTCAATTTCGTGCCCCTGGGGGCTTGAAGCGCAGTCCATATGGTTACCATGCTTGGCAAAGTCGTGACATGGTTAACTGGGTGCATCATGGCCCCATCGGTGATAAGGAGTCCCGCTGGATGACCACGGCGGAATACGTCGATGGACAGGCTTATTTTTACTATGACTTTCCGAATGATCAGGACCCACACCTGATCATCGATGATCATCTCACGGATGGAGAGGTGGGGAAAAAAATGGGAATGGCCTTCGAGGATCCTTCCCACGGATCAGATTGTGTTTTCATCCGAGACCGAGCAGGTCGCTTTCATGTGATTTATGAAGACTGGAGTCCGGTGAATCCTAATACCCATTCGTTCGATTCCCCCTTAGCCGGTCACGCCGTGAGTGACGACGGAAAGGGCGATTTCACGATTCTCGCTCCTGCGGTGGATGAGCGCACCACCCCGACTGGAGTCATGAAAACCTTTCAACACCCCCACTGGGTCGCCGAGTGCCCTGAACGGTTCACTTCCAACATCGGGGAGTATGAGGTACATGAGCCAGAGCAGGATTGTTTCGGGGACTGGGCAGCGATTTGTATAGGCGGGCAATACTACCTGTTTGGGGATTACGATCCTGCGGGGGCGCATGGCTCGGGAGGGAGCCAGATGAGTGTAGCCCGTCTTACCTCATCAAGTCTGAATGAACCGTTTGAATTCTGTGGCAGCATTGGTCAGGGGCATCCTGATCCCGATATATGCTTTGCAGAAGGGCGCTTCTATTTAGCTACCCAGATGGAAACAGATTTTACCAGTCCTGGCCCGTGGGTTGAGTCGGTTGAAGTGCGGGTGGGAGTGGATACCAATAAGAACGGACAGATAGATCTTTGGACACCTTGGCAAGAGGTAAAGGAGCGTTACGATTATGTGAAGGGATTTGCCAAGCACGTTCAGCGGACACCCGCGCAACTTGACCTGACCTCCTTGCCTTCTGGATACGGGTTTCAGTTCCAGTTGAAAATGACCGATACCACCGGGAACCGCTCCAAGCCCGTGATTGATCAGGTGTCTCTCCAGTTTCAATAATACCTTAGAAAAGATGAAAAAGAGAAGTTTTAAAAAGAAGCTCACATGGATAACCGCGCTGGTGGTCACCACATGTCTGACAGGTTATACATGGGCGGAAGAACGCCCAGCTGATCTGAAGGAAGTTTCTTACGACGCCAGTGTTGGACCCGATGTTATCACGTATGACTTTCGCTTACCTGCATTTAAAAAAGGGGCTGATCGGAAAGCCGACCCGAACGATCCCAAGAAGTATCTGGGTCATTGCTATGTTCGTTTTGCCCTTGAGCAAATCAATGCAAAAATGCCCAGCAACCAGTTTGTTTTTATTAACCGTGGTATTCAAGGGAATACCGTGGCGGACCTTCGAAACCGTTGGCAACGGGATGCGCTTGATCTCAAACCAGATGTGTTGAGCATTCTCATCGGGGTCAATGATGTGGCAAAGAAGGACTTAACAGTCGCGTCCTTCGAGACCGAGTACAGAACTATTCTTGAGCAAAGCCGGAAGATAAATCCGGATCTAAAAATAATACTCCTCGATCCTCTGGCGATCAAGACTGGCAACTATGCGCGCTGGGATCGCCCTCTCGGTAGAATGCAGGAATTTCGCGAGGTTGTCTCCAAGCTGGCCAGAGAGTTCGACGCAGTCCATATCAGAACTCAGGAGGCCTTTGAGGCAGCAGCTCAAGCGACTTCGGGTGGTGATTGGTTGCATGACGGCATTCACCCAACAGGCAAGGGGCATCGACTCATCACCAAGCAATGGTTGAAAGCAGTAAGTGAACGCTGGCCGTTGGAAAAACAGGAAGAACATCAATAAAACTCGGAACATCAATGACAAATAGAAGACAACCCAAGCTGCATCGTCACAAGGGGCTGTTGAGTTGGCCAAAGAGATCAAAACAGGCCGATCCACTTCGGCACGTCGGCATGCCAATGAAGGGGTGATCCCATTTTCGGCAGA
>JAACFN010000070.1 GCA_009937455.1 Verrucomicrobiaceae bacterium
CTTATGCAGGGTAAGCGCCTCCTCATTTCATGAGGGATAAAGTTAAGACATAATCTCTCCTTGCGGATGGGCTAGCAGACCCTACCCTACCTCACATGAGTGCAGTTAAGAATTTACCTGATTATTTGAGCAAAGAGATCTTATTGAACCCTGAACAGCGCGTTTTTCCAGATTTCAATGTATCGAGGTTATTGGATACTGTCTTTAAACCAACACAAGGCTGTCGTGTTTGCATCTTAACTGACTTCGATGAGCCCGAGCGCTGGATGAAAGATTTTGCCTTCTTAAAATCCGATGGCTTTGAGGTGCAGAAGAATGCCCATCATTATTTTTACGAAAGCCTAAGAGACGGCGTTATGGATGAGCTAGGCATGACTGGAGGCGAGATGTTTGCCTACCGTTGCACCCATGGATCTAATCTGGACCTCTCCGATGAAGTCTGGGACAGCGAAGGCAAAGAGCTTTCTCTGGATCGCGATATTTATACAAACTACGATATCGTTCTCTGTATTTCCACCTTCTCGGCAACAGCCCCCCTCACCGAGCGCTGCAAAGTATTCGGATTCCGTGGAGCTACCATGCACGGCATGAATGATATCATCTTACGCTCCGGCCTAGCCGTGAACTACGAAGAAGTCTCAGATGATGCTGAAAAAATCCGCCAAGCCTTGAATCGTGCCGACGAGGTAGAAATTGATTTCGAACTAGAAGACGGCAGCATCCTTACCGCCTGGTTAGGACTGGACGGACAGGAGGCGCAAAAGTCCCACGGTCTCTGCCAAGGAACCAAGCCCGACATCGCCAACTTACCCGCTGGTGAGGTTTACTTTGTACCCGTTGATGCCCGCGGCCAGTTCCCCATGAAGTATGAAGATGGCACTCTAGGCATCCTCGAAGTGGAAAACCGCGACGTGAAGTCCTCCAGCATTATCGAGGGTAACCAATCAACCATCGATGCGCACAATGCCCTTCTGGCTGACGACCCGATGACCGGCACACTGGGCGAGCTCGGATTTGGCACGCAAGTGCTTCCCGTCTCCTACCAAGACATCCAAGACGAGAAAGTTCTTGGAACCTGCCATTTAGCTACCGGTCGTGATGACCATCTCGGTGGAGACATTGTTCCCAACATGTTTAAAGAGCACGTCAACTCCTCACATGACGACATCCTTTTTGCCCCCCACAAAACACCCAACTTCAATCTCAAAGAGGTCCGCATGAAGTGGGGCAAGGGTGATGATTGCCGCACTGAAGTGCTCATACAAGACTTCAAGCCAGCGCCTTACATGATCAATTCACTAGCGCGATAGGTCTAAATCAGCCCGCCTCTAGTCAGCATCCTTTAGCTTGGATTGACTTGATTCAGATAATTTAGAGATATCATACCACAAAGCTTTTCCATTCGGCAAAAGGAAGAGAACCCTATCGCCCTCGATCTCCTGAACCGCAGCCTTGATTTTTTTTCCCGCAGAATTTTCCCATTGCTCAAATTCAGGCACCTTCTCTTTTTCTTTCTCTTTACTGACATCCGCATCACCCGCCGAGTCAATACCCCCAATCACGTCAACCTCATCAAGGGACTTGCGAAGCTCTCGAACAGCCTTTCGCATATCAGCCTTCAGATCAGAGTAAGGCACAGCATCGATCCCCTTTTCGCCGTCTGAGGTGGTAATGAAAACCATTGGGATGGTATTGCCGCCTTTTGCGCGCACATCCATAACCCCTTTGGGTAGTGACGCTTTATCTTTTTTACTGTCGGCAAAAACGACAACACCCACAGTTTTAAATGATTTAAAGGCCTCCAAACTGGCTGCCACACATGGGCCTCAGCTCGTGCCTGGGTCAGTATAAACAAAGACGAGCGGCTTTTCGTTCTTGGTAGCTTTAACGATAGCCTCATCCAGCTCGTCTATTCTATGAATCGAGCGAGGAATCTTCATCTCAGCATAAAGCACCCCAAAAAAGGATATAAATAAGGCCATTGTGGCCAAAGAAATTTTCATAGCTATGACCCTAAAGAACTTAGCATTAGGCGTCGAGCAAATACCCCCATAAACTCAAGCTCTTGCGACAAGCTGGACCAATTACAACAAAAAGCCCCCACTGCATCTGCAGAGAGGGCTTGAAAAATGCGTTAAGATAATCAGTGGATTAGTAACGATAAGGCTCAGGCTTGTAGGGGCCATCGACGGGAACACCGATGTAATCAGCCTGATCTTGGCTGAGCACGGTGAGCTTACAACCAATCTTCTCGAGGTGAAGCCTTGCGACTTCCTCGTCAAGATGCTTTGGCAATACCTTTACTTCACCTGCCTTGTAGTTGTCTTTGTTTTTCCAAAGATCAATCTGAGCCAGTGTCTGGTTAGCAAAGCTGTTGGACATCACAAAGCTTGGGTGGCCTGTGGCACAACCAAGGTTTACCAGGCGACCTTCTGCAAGCATGTAGAGGCTGTTGCCCGTTGGGAATGTGTATTTGTCAACCTGCGGCTTGATGTTGAGATGCTCAACACCCTCAGCCTTGCTTAGAGAATCCATCTGGATCTCATTATCAAAGTGACCAATGTTACAAACGATCGCTTGATCCTTCATCTTCTCCATATGCTCAAGGCGAATGATGTCGTAGTTACCAGTGGTGGTGACATAAATATCTCCCCAGCCGAGGGTGTCCTCAACGGTGAGAACACGGTAACCCTCCATCGCTGCCTGCAGCGCACAGATAGGATCGATCTCAGTGACCACGACTTGTGCTCCTTGGCCACGTAGCGCCTGAGCACAACCCTTGCCTACATCTCCGTAGCCACAAACAACGGCCACTTTACCGGAAATCATCACATCGGTGGCACGCTTGATGCCATCAACAAGTGACTCACGACAACCGTAGAGGTTATCAAACTTGGACTTGGTTACCGAGTCGTTAACATTGATGGCAGGGATAAGCAATGTGCCCTCTTTAGCCATCTGGTAGAGACGGTGAACACCTGTGGTAGTTTCCTCAGAAACACCTTTCCAATCCTTGACCATATTGGCAAAGACACCTGGTTGCTCGGCTCCGATTTTCTTAAGAAGGTTCTTAATGACTTGCTCTTCTTCAGAACCTGCTGGCTCGTTGATCCAGTTTGATCCGTTCTCCATTTCAAATCCCTTATGGATCAGAAGAGTGGCGTCACCGCCATCATCAACGATGAGCTCAGGACCAAGGTCTCCAGGGAACTGAAGAGCCTTCCATGTGCACCACCAGTATTCCTCAAGGGTCTCACCCTTCCAGGCGAAGACAGGAATGCCGGACTCAGCCATGGCTGCCGCAGCGTGATCCTGAGTGGAGAAAATGTTACAAGATACCCAACGCACCTCGGCGCCCAGGTCGACAAGCGTCTCGATGAGCACAGCTGTCTGAATGGTCATGTGCAAAGAGCCCATCACACGGACACCTTGCAGTGGTTTTTCGGGGCCATACTTGGCGCGGGTAGCCATCAGACCAGGCATCTCGTGCTCGGCGATGTCAATTTCCTTCCGGCCGAAATCGGCCAGGCTGATGTCAGCGACCTTAAAGTCGTCGGTGACGGGTACTAGTGCGGGGGCAGTTGCTGTATTGGACATGGTAGTGTTGTTGGTTAAGTGATTGGTTGATTGTTGAATTAGACGGCAGACTTGAGTGCGTCTACTTTGTTGGTTTCCTCCCATGGCAAACCAGCGTCTTCACGGCCAAAGTGGCCATAGTTGGTGGTCTTACCGTAAATAGGACGAAGAAGATCTAGCTGAGAAACGATGTCAGCGGGCTTGAAGGAGAATACCTCGCTAACGGCTTTTTCGATGAGAGATTCATCGATTTCGTTGGAGCCAAAGGTGTTCACATTGATACTCACTGGATGTGGGTGGCCGATCGCGTAGGCAAGCTGAAGTTCACACTCACGTGCTAAACCAGCGGCAACGATATTCTTGGCTACCCAGCGACACATGTAAGCGGCTGAACGATCAACCTTGGATGGATCCTTACCTGAGAAAGCACCACCACCATGGCGGCCCATGCCTCCGTAGGTGTCGACAATGATTTTACGTCCAGTGAGACCTGCATCTCCTTCGGGGCCACCAACCACAAAGAGGCCGGTAGGGTTGATCAGGATTTCAGTCTCAGGAGTAAGTAAATTACCTGGCAGGTGTTTCTCAATCAGGTCACGAGTCAAAACGTCTCGGATTTCCTGAGTGGAGATTTCTTTGGCATGCATCGTGGAGATGACCACAGAAGTAAAGCGGTTCGGCTTATTATCGATATACTCAATGCTGACCTGCGTTTTTGAGTCAGGGCGCAACCAAGTGTGGGTGCGATCTTTACGCAGCTGGGTCAGGGCTTGCCCGAGACGGTGCGCATAGTGAACCGCTGCCGGCATCAACTCCTTGGTGTCATTAGTGGCGTAACCAAACATAATGCCCTGATCACCTGCACCCTGCTCAGCGGTGTCCTTGTCAGCGGCAGCAGCAGCATCAACCGCTCCTTTTTCAAATTTGCAGGTGTAGGAATAATCCGTGTCTTTCGCGTAATCGGCATCGTAACCAATTTCCTTGAGTGTATTTTTAACCAGCGTACCATAGTCGAACTTAGCATCTGTGGTGATTTCGCCGGCTAGTCCGACGACATTATCTTTAACAAAGGTTTCACATGCTACCCTACTGTTGATATCCTGCTCTAGACAGGCATCAAGGACGGCATCGGAAACGGTATCACATACTTTATCGGGGTGACCCTCGGTGACTGACTCGGAAGAAAAAATGAATGGCTTGCTCATAATTAGAATTTGTTGTATCAATAGATCTCGATACGTTGATGCGTTTATGAACCCTTAAAACTATGTCGTCAATTCTTAAATCACTAAAACTTTTATCGGACCCGACTCGGATCCGCATACTTCTACTGCTTTCACACGAACCCCTCAATGTTGCTGAGCTTCAGGAAATATTGGGAATGGGCCAAAGCAGGATCTCTACCCAGCTCTCACAGCTCAGACAGGAGGCCTTAGTGACCAGCTCACGCTCAGGTAAAAATAACGTCTATGCCATTTCCGCACCTGATGCCATTATGGAGGTTGCTCGACAAGCAGCTACAGAAATACCCGAAGTTAAGCCGGATTCAGAAACTCTGGCACATATCCTAAGTAAGCGGCGTGACAAGACCCGGGCCTATTTTGATGAGTTAGCAGGAAAGTTTGGCAAAAGCTATGTGCCCGGTCGCTCATGGAAGTCACTGGCCGAGGCGATGCTGAAAATTCTCAACTATGAAGTAGTGGCAGATCTTGGTGCGGGAGAAGGCACACTCGCTCAGCTACTCGCACCCAATGCAAAAAAAGTCATCGCCGTTGACAGTGCCCCCAACATGGTGGAGTTCGGCAAAAAACTAGCATCCCAACACGGACTCAATAATTTAGAATACCGCCTTGGCGATATCGAGTCCCCCCCTATTGACGATAACTCGGTTGACCTTGCTATCTTTTCACAGGCTCTCCACCACGCCGAGCACCCACAAAAAGCGCTTGATTCAGCATTCAAACTTTTAGCACCGGGTGGCAAGCTTGTCATTCTGGATCTACTTCAGCACAGCTTTGATCAAGCGCGCGAACTTTATGCCGATACCTGGCTTGGATTCTCAGAGGTGGAACTTTTCAAAATGATGAGCCAAGCTGGCTTTCAGAAAATTGAAACCACCATCGTGGATAAAGAAAGTGAAGCCCCCTACTTTCAAACCCTGCTTGCTGTAGCCACTAAATAGCGGAAATTTCAGCAATGCTCAGACGCATACTTCCACTTCTATTAGGCTTATTGGTATTTGCGGGGTGTTCGGCTCCCGTAGAAAGTCCACCATCCACTCCCCTAGCCGCCCCCTTGCCTATTTCCTCACACAGTGCCAAGCCTGCACCTGAGTTCAACCATTCGAAACCCATCACGGCTCAGACAAAACCCATCACGGCTCAGACAGAACCCATCACGCCGCAAGTAGAACCCATCGCAGCCCTTACTTCAGACGATCAAAAGCCTGACCAAGCCGCTGTCATCATAACGCCTGCTGCACCTCAGTTGATCTTACCGCTTGCCTATGATTCCGTATCATCTCAAGGCATCACCATTTCAGCAGTCTGTTTTGACGATCGGAAATTCCAACTAACCGTGGCCGACCAAGCAGATGGTTGTGGTAGCCAATGGATGGATGCAAAATCCGCCGCCATGTCTTGTAATGGCTATGCTGCCATCAATGGTGGATTTTTCACCCCTGAGGGGAAACCTCTTGGCATCCTCGTAGCATCAGGAATCAAACGAGGTTCCTTGAACCAATCCTCACTTGGAGCCGGCATCTTTATCTCCTCAAAAAACAAAAGCGCTATCGTGCGCCGCGAACACTACGCATCCTCAAGTGTGACCCATAATGTAGAAAACCTCTTACAAGCTGGGCCCATCCTCATCGAACACGGCAAACCCACCATTGGTCTTTCCGATAACAATGCCCGGCCACGTAGCTTCATCGCATGGGATGGCAAACATCACTGGGCCATCGGACACATCGATTCATCAACACTCGCTGCTGCGGCCAGAGCACTGAGCGAAACTTCATTGATCGGCTTCAAGGCCAGCGCTGTATTAAATCTTGATGGTGGCCGTTCCTCCGATCTCTGGGCAGGCCCCCGTGTTCCTGGTGGAGCAAAAACACACCGATCTTTTCTCAATAAGCCCGTACGTAACTATCTGGTGATCACATCGCGCTGACGGGCAACATCATCTCTAGGCATGCACCTTGTGATGGAGGTGCCAATCGTGAAAAGTAGATCAATGATGCTTTGCGGACATGGATCTCACCACTTTGAGCGCCCAATAACCACGCTGCAAAATATTCGAAATCGGGGTTGTGACCAACGAGGGCAACACGATGAAACTGATCATAGGCTGCCAGTTCCTGCATCGCCGAAGCCGGGGTCATACCACAGGCTAGCCAAGGCTCGATGAGAGGACTTTGGGCACCAGCACTACTGCATATGATTCCTGCCGTCTGACGGGCACGCACCAGCGGGCTGGCCAGAGTCACGTCAGGAAGCAAATTACTGCGCTTAAGAAATTGGCCCACTTTTTCAGCCTGACTACTGCCTACCTCTGTCAGAGCGCGCTCAAAATCACTCGCCGCAGAAGACTCTGCAGTGGCGTGGCGTATGAGCAGCAGCTCCATATCGTGAAGTGAAGAGAAGCTGATAGACTACATCGTCATTCCGCCATCACTAGCAATCACTTGGCCCGTGATGTAGCGAGCCTCAGCACTAGCAAGGAATAAAGTCAATGATGCTATATCTTGAGGGTGACCCATCTCCTTGAGTGGAATATTCCCCACGATGGCCTCTTTCTGGTCATCATTAAGTTCGTCGGTCATGTCAGTGACAATAAAGCCAGGAGCGATGGCATTGCAGGTCACCTTACGACCAGCTAACTCCTTCGCTACTGATTTGGTGAAGCCAATCAAGCCTGCCTTACTCGCTGCATAGTTGACTTGGCCAGCATTGCCCATCAGTCCGATCACAGAACTAATATTAATAATGCGTGGATCCTCGGCTTTCATCATGCTGCGCTGAAAAGCCTTAACTGTATTGAAGGCGCCTTTAAGGTTTGTATCTAAAACGGTATCCCAGTCCTCATCCTTCATGCGCATCAGTAAGCCATCACGGGTGACACCGGCATTATTCACTAGCACGTTCACCGCGCCGAAGTCAGCGACAATTTCCTTACCCATAGCCTGAACAGCCTCATGGTCAGAAACATCAACGGCATATGACTTGGCTGAATCCGGATACTCAGCATTGATTGCATCAGCCGCAGAACCACAGCTTCCAGCGCTGCGGCTCACCACCGCGACCTTGCCCCCTTCTGCTGCAAAAGCTCTCGCGATCTCCAACCCAATACCCCGACCAGCGCCGGTAACAACTGCGACCTTATTTGTAAAACGTGCCATGCACATACGTTCCACGATTTGCATCACTTGCCAATCATGAAATCGAGAGGAAATAAGTCACCTCCACATATAGGAGCGCTTCTCAGAGATCACCTTACTGCCACTCATCATCCGGATTCTCCATGCAAGAACGCGGCCATTAGTGCGGTAGGATTCACCAGACACTATAAATTCAACGCGCCCAGCTGCTTCACCTGCCGGCAAATCCTTACTCATGGTCAAAACCTTGGACCCGGTAGCACTCTGCTGATAATCCATGACTATTTTTAATGGCCCAGTCGTCGAGCCATCATTTTTCCAGCTCACCGAGTAATATTGGCCTAACCTCTGACTGCGCTCCTCAATGGTTACCGCACCACGCATACGATGCATCTGTTCTCCGCGCACCATCGGAGCCTGCTGCATACTTTCCACATCGATCGAACGCAGATGGAACTGCTTAACCTCCATGACATCCTTAGAGGCACAGGAGACAAGTAAGCACAATAGACCAGAAACACAGAGCAAGCGTAGTTTGTTCGCAAAGCAGGCAGATATGACCTTCATTGTGTTGATTTAAGACCAAGCAAAAAAAATGCCAATGTTGAAATTTCCAATTCGCCAGCGGGCACCAATTTGACTAGGCTCCGTCTATGGATCCTAGTATCGAGAAGCGTTTGCAACAATTCATACAAAGCAAGGGGCTGCGCAATACCCCTCAGCGCAACGCCATTGTCGAAGCCATCTTCTCCTCCGATGATCATTTTACTGCTGATGATCTATGGGAGCGCATTCGCAAAACCAAGTCTCTAGACTCTCAATCTTCACGCGCTACTGTCTACCGCACTATTTCGCTCCTCGTAGAAGCCGGCCTGCTCCATGAGATTGACCTTGGAGATGATCAAAAAACCTACGACCCAAACTTTGTCGACAGCCCCGCACACAATCACCTTGTGTGCATTGACTGTGGTAAAGTTATCGAATTTGAGGATTCACACATTCAGCTCATGAATGACTGTGCTGCGCGCAGGCTTGGATTTCGCGCAGAGCGGCAAACCCTGAAAATAGAGGCCTGCTGTGAAAAGCTTCGCCTGCATGGCAGATGCGAGAACCTCATCAATGCGCGCATCCAAGGCAAACGCCTCCCCAAAAGACGCTAGGCAGACACCCTCTAAAATATTTCAATTTTCTTGCAAGTTTCGCTATTCAAAGGACGTTTGCAAAAGATGGCTCATAGCAGATACAAAACAGAGAATAAGTCACACCATTCAATTGCTGGCATCCTATTTCTGTTCTTAATTTTTCTGGTTCAACTATCCGAAGCTACCCCCCTCACGGTAGACAAAGACGAGCGCATCGTATTACTTGGCAGCGGGTTGGGCTCACGCATGAGCCACTTCGGTCATTTTGAAACAGAGCTCCAGCTAAGAAACCCAGACAAGAAGCTCATCATCCGCAACATGTGCGATGAGGGCAACACCCCAGGATTCCGTCCCCATCCCGGCCGCGATTCACCATGGGCATTCCCCGGTGCAGAAAAGTTCCAAACCGAACTCGCAAAAAAAAGCGGAAGTAGCGGCATCTACATGACACCTGACCAATGGCTCAGCCACCTCAAGGCTGATACCATTATCGCCTTTTTTGGCTTCAACTCATCTTTTAATGGCCCTGCTGGCCTAGAAAACTTCAAGGGCGAACTTGGCGGATTCATCGAGCATACCTTGAAACAAAATTACAACGGCGAGAAAGCCCCTAAGCTAGCCATTGTATCTCCCTCCGCCTTTGAAGATGTCTCCCACATTTACAACGCGCCTGACGCCACCCTAACCAACAAAAACCTCGGCCTCTATACCGAAGCCATGAGGACAGTCTGCTCCGAGCATGGCATCCTTTTTATTGATCTCTTTACAAGTTCAAACGCAGCTTTTAACGCGAACACGGATCTTTTCACCAGAGACGGCGCTCTTCTCAATGACAAAGGCTACCAGTGGCTCGCACCCCAACTTGCAGATGGGCTTTATGGCAAGTCAGCCACCGAAAATTCAAAGTATAGAAAACAAGTCCATGCTGCAGTGAATGAAAAAAGCTGGTGCTGGCTTAATGATTACAAAATGCCTAATGGCGTACAAATCTACGGACGCCGTGGCGGCGGCAAGAACGCCCCACCACAGAACTACCGAGATGAGTATCAAAAGACCAGAGAGATGACCGCACTGCGTGACCAAGCCATCTGGAAGGCACTCCAAGGCAAGGAAATGGACCTCACCACGGCAGATGCTAAAACCTTCAAACTCTCCCCCGTTAAAAGCAACTACAAGCCCAGCGGCAAGAATGGTAAACTCGAATACCAGTCAGGCCCTTCCTCGCAGACAAAAATCACCACTGCCAATGGATACCAGATGGAGCTCTTTGCCTCAGAAAAAGAATTCACCGACCTTGCCAACCCGGTGCAAGTAGCATTCGACAACAAGGGGCGTCTCTGGGTTGCCACCATGCCCAGCTACCCGCACTACCGCATCGGAGATCCCAAGCCAAGCGACAAGCTCATCATCCTCGAAGACACCGATAACGACGGCAAAGCCGACAAGCAAACCACCTTCGCAGATGACCTCCACATCCCCATGGGTTTTGAAATCACTTCCGAAGGCGTCTACGTTGCTCAATCCGGACACTTGGTGCTGCTTAAGGATACTGATGGAGATGATCAATACGACGTCCGGGAGGTAATACTGAGCGGTTTTGATGACCACGATACCCACCACGCCATCAGTGCTTTCAGCGCAGATCCATCAGGGGCCATTCTCATGGGTGAAGGTGTATTCCTCCATTCCAATGTCGAGACCGCCTATGGACCAGTCCGAGCCACCAATGGAGGATTCTTCCGCTACTCACCGCAACGCAAAAAACTCATTCGATACGCCCAGCTACATATCCCCAACCCATGGGGAATCGCCCATGATGATTACGGCCAGGATTTCTTCCTCCATACCTCTGGGCCTGCTACTTCATGGATGTTGCCTGGCACAGTGAAAAGCTCTTATGGGGTCAGTATGTATTCTCCCGGGATTCTTAAAGATCACAAGGTGCGACCCACCTCCGGACTCGAATTTATATCAAGCCGTCATTTCCCAGATGATGTTCAAGGAGATTTGCTTATTTGTAATAACATCGGATTTCTTGGTGCCAAACAACACCGCATCACCGAAAAAGGTGCTGGTTTTAAGGCCAAGTGGCATCAGGACCTGTTTCGCTCAGCAGACACCAACTTCCGACCCGTCGATCTAGAGTTTGCCCCCGACGGTTCCCTTTACGTTGCCGACTGGCATAACGCTCTCATCGGGCACGCGCAGCACAACCAGCGTGACCCAAACCGTGACCACGTCCACGGCCGCATCTATCGAATCACCTATCCGTCACGTGATCTGGTGAAGCCCGCACAGATTCACGGAGCGAGTATCACCGAATTACTCGAAAACCTAAAACTCCCCGAAGCTCGCACCCGCTACCGCACCCGCCGCGAGCTGCGAGGCCGTAACGCCAACGACGTCCTGCCACTACTCAAGACATGGGCAGCTAAACAAACAAGCGACCACCATAAACTCGAAGCGCTGTGGGTCTCCTGGGGCCACGATCAAGTCGATACAGAACTACTCAAGGAACTACTCCGTTGCTCCGACCACCGAGTCCGTGCTGCTGCTGTGCGCGTATTGCGCTTCAATACCGAGCAACTCCCAGATTACCCATCACTGCTGATGGCTGCTGCCAGTGACGAGCACGGCAGAGTCCGCCTAGAGGCCATTACCGCTGCCTCATGGCTTCCCGAAGAAGTCGGTCTGCCAATCGTAGAGACTGCTGCTAAAAAACCACTCGAAAGTTCGATGAAGAGCTCACATCGCCATGCACTGGCAAAGCTCAAAAACGAAATAATCCATGATAGCCCTTATTTCCTGCTCAACACAAAGCTCAAAGGAGATGCCAAAAAGATTTTTGGACAAGGTGCTGAAATATACAACCGCGAAGGCCATTGCGCCACCTGCCACCAGCAAGACGGCAAGGGACTCGTTCACTCCGGCTTCCCGCCATTAGACAAAAGTAAATGGGTTACCGGCAGCAAGGAGAGATTAATCAAGTTGACCCTGCACGGGTTACACGGCCCCATCACCGTGAAAGACAAACAATATCCCGGACACGTCCCCATGACCGCATTTAAAGATGTGATCGACGACGAAGAAACCGCCGCCGTATTAACCTTCGTGAGGAATAGCTTTGGCAATAATGCTTCCGTG
>JAACFN010000071.1 GCA_009937455.1 Verrucomicrobiaceae bacterium
CCAGCTACCTCAAAGCGCTCCAAATAGCCACCACGTGCCAGCACCGAAATCGCTGAGCCTGCAGCCATGCTATTCTTGATGCCCGAACCCTCGGCAATCTCATCCATCGTCCTGAAAATTTCAAAGTTCTCATCCGCATCATTTTGCAAAAAAGCATAGGCTTGCGTAATTTGCTGATAGCTAGGATTAGCTCCTTCAATGAAAAATTCCTGTGTCCTTGTGTCTGCGTAATTAAAGAACATCTCACAATAGGCCTCATCACCATCACGCCCCGCCCTTCCCGCCTCTTGGTAATATGCCTCTATGCTACCTGGCACCTCAAAGTGGACAACGAATCTGACATCTGAGCGGTCTATACCCATACCAAAGGCATTTGTTGCAACAGCCACATCAGCCTTCTTGCTGATAAAATCATTCTGCGTTTGCTCCCTTTGCGCCTCATTCATACCGCCATGATAGGCAATGCACTTCACCCCCCAGCCATGCAGTGTCTCTGCCACTTCCTCAACCCTCTTGCGTGTCGAGCAGTAAACGACTCCCGTTTTCCATTCGTCAACAACCTCACGAAGCCGAGTATACTTGGCTGCACGCTTATTAACTGAGGTGACGGTTAGTGATAGATTAGGCCTGCTGAAACCACTCAGCGTCTCAAACGGTTCACGTAAGGCAAGCACCTCCAGAATGTCCTTCCTGACGACGGGAGTTGCTGTAGCCGTCAGAGCCAGCGCCTGTGGCCGACCCAGTTCAGCAAGCACTCTACCGAGCCGCATATATTCAGGACGGAAATCATGACCCCACTGGCTCAAGCAGTGCGCTTCATCTACGGCAAACAAAGCAATATTAACCTCACTGAGTGCCGCCATAAAAGACTTTGATCGAAACCGCTCCGGCGCGATGTAAACCAGCTTATATTCAGCCGCCTTCATCCGCTCAATCCTCTCTCGCTGTTCAGGCCAACCCAAGGTCGAGTTGATCATCGTTGCAGCTATGCCTTTGTCATGCAGCGCGTCCACTTGGTCTTTCATCAACGCGATGAGTGGAGAGATGACTAACGTCACTCCTTCTAAACAAAGTGCAGGCAGTTGATAACAAAGTGACTTGCCACCACCAGTTGGCATCACTACCAACCCGTCCTGACCAGATATGATTTGATCGACGACTTCCTCCTGACCATCGAGAAACACATCAAACCCAAAGTAATCCTTTAATGCCTCTCTAGGCTCAATCACGCATGCCATACGCATTACAGAGAAACAAAACACATCCATGATAGCAACTCCTTTGCCATACTGATGTGATCATCATGCACTTCACTACAGCGAAATAAGGCCATCTGCCTCCTAATGTCACACCAGAACCCAGTATACGCTTGAATATTGAGGCCTGAAGCATCTAAAACCGAGCATGCCCAAAACTGACCAACCTTCGTCTTGGAAATCCTACCTGAACTCATACACGCGCTATCCTGAACTTGGATTCTCCATCGACACCTCTCGAATGGATATCCCGTCAGACTACGCAGACTCACTTTCCAAAGAAACCTCACGTGCTTTTGCTGGAGTCAAAGCAATCGAAGCGGGTGAAATCATGAATCCAGACGAAGGGCGCATGGTAGGTCATTACTGGCTACGTAATCCAGCACTTGCCCCAAGTGATGAAATCAGAAAGCAAATCACCGAGCCGATTGCAGATCTAAAAGTCTTTGCCCAGAAAATACGCCGTGGCGAAATCACCACCCCCAAGGGAGGGCGGTTTGAAAACTTGCTCATCATTGGCATTGGCGGCTCCGCGTTGGGACCGCAGTTCATCTACGAGGCACTCGGAGCGGACAGCCCCTTGAAAACTTTTTTCTTCGACAATACCGACCCCGCCGGCATGGATGCCATCCTCAATGAAATCATCACCAAAACTCATGGTGGCCTTGGCAAAACGCTCTCTCTTGTCATTTCAAAATCTGGCGGCACCGCTGAGACCCGCAACGGCATGCTCGAAGCTCAATCTGCCTATGAGTCCTCAGGCATTGATTTTGGACCACATGCCGTTGCCATCACTGGAGATGGCTCGAAATTATTCAATTACGCGACCGCAAACAACTTCCTAGCGACCTTTCCGATGGAAGACTGGGTCGGCGGACGCACTTCGGTGATGTCCACCGTTGGTCTTATTCCTGCAGCGCTCCAACGCATTGATATCGATGCCCTACTTGACGGAGCCGCTGCGATGGATGAGCGCACACGCATCAATCATTGTGATAATAACGCTGCCATGCAGCTCGCCCTTGCATGGCACCATGCCGGCAACGGCAAGGGAGAAAAAGACATGGTCGTGCTCCCTTACAAAGACTCGCTCGTTCTTTTCTCCAAGTACCTGCAACAGCTCGTCATGGAGTCACTCGGTAAAAAGCACGATCTTGATGGCAATGTCGTTCACCAAGGACTTGCCGTATATGGAAACAAGGGATCCACTGACCAGCACGCTTACGTGCAACAACTTCGCGATGGTGTCGCCAACTTTTTTGCCACTTTCATTGAAGTTCACAAAGGTCGTGACGGAGCCAGTATCGAAGTTGAGCCAGACACCACTGCAGCTGACTATTTACAAGGATTCCTTCGTGGCAGCCGCACTGCCCTTTATGAAAGTGACCGTAAATCAATCACCATCTCTATTGATGAGGTAAGCCCAAGGACCATTGGCGCCCTCATTGCCTTATTTGAGCGTGCCGTCTCTATTTATGCTCTCTTGGTCAATATCAACGCCTACCACCAGCCAGGTGTTGAAGCGGGCAAAAAGGCTGCAGGCATCTTCCTTGAGCTATTAGGACAGGTGAAAACACAACTCAGTGAGCAAAGCCTCAGCGCGGATGAGATTGCCTCCGCCATAGGTGCGGATACAGAGGATGTTTACCACTGTCTCACCCACCTCTCAGCAAACGGCCGAGCTAGCGTCACACAAGGGAAATCACCTGCAGAGGATACCTTCTCCGCACTCTAAGTGAAGGGGTTCGGGCGACCATTATCGTGTTCTCCCTCATGGGCTGATGACGATTTGTCGTTCCAGTTGCATTTAAGGGCAACTTCACACTTGAATCTTGTCTCGCTGCACCTCAGTCTGCGCGCGCCCACAGACAATATGTGGGTTACCGAATGTTCACATGAAAGCAATTCTAGCACTCGAAGACGGCCGAACCTTTGAAGGTGAAGCCTTTGGTCACACTGGAACCACCACCGGAGAAGCATGTTTCAATACTTCGATGACCGGCTATCAGGAAATCATCACCGATCCATCCTATCGCGGTCAAATTGTCACCATGACCTACCCATTGATTGGGAATTATGGCGTTAACCCTGAGGATGCTGAATCATCCCAACCTCATGTCCGAGGCCTTGTCATCGGTGAACTTTCCCCCGTGTCCTCAAATTGGCGCGCGCACCAAACACTTCCAGAATATTTCAGCGAGCATCAGATCATTGGCATTGAAGGCATCGACACCCGCGCCCTTACCAAGCACCTCCGCTCAGCCGGAGCCATGCGCTCCTGCATCTCCACAGAGCTCTCAAAAGAGGAGGCCATCAAAGCCGCGCAGAAATCAGCGCCCATGGCCGGTTCTGATTTTGTCAAAGAAGTCTCCACTCCTGACTCCTATGTCTGGGAAGGTGAATCTCGTGAATGGACGATTCCTAATCCATCCACAGGTCAGGAAGGCACCTACATTGAATTACCTGAAATCAAATACAACATTGTTGCCTACGATTTCGGCATCAAGTGGGATATCCTTCGCCACTTGCGCCAGGGTGGATTCAACGTCACCCTCGTTAACTCCCGCACACCAGCTGAAGAGGTGCTCGCCATGAACCCTGATGGTGTTTTCCTCTCTAATGGCCCCGGTGATCCAGCCGCCTTAGATTACATCCATACCGAAGTTAAAAAGCTCCTCGGCAAAACTCCAATTTTTGGCATCTGTCTCGGTCACCAGATACTCACCCACGCATTTGGAGGCAGCACCTACAAACTCAAATTTGGTCACCGTGGAGGCAACCAACCGGTCAAAGACTTGCGTAATGGCAAAGTATCCATTACCGCTCAAAACCATGGATTTGCCACTGATGTTGATTCGCTTCCAGACAACATTGAGGTCACCCACATCAACCTCAACGATGATACCGTCGAGGGGTTCCGTCACAAAGAACTGCCCGCATTCTCTGTGCAGTATCACCCAGAGGCTGCGCCCGGACCGAATGATGCCACCTACTTTTTTGCAGAATTTGCCGAGCTCATTGAGCAATCACGCTAATTCAAATGCGTTTCATCCACGCGCTGCACGCCAACAGCTATTTCTACTAATATGAACACCATCATTTGCGGCCTCCAATGGGGCGACGAGGGAAAAGGTAAAATTGTCGACTACCTCACAGAAACGGCCGATGTCGTCGCTCGTGGCCAAGGAGGCAACAATGCAGGCCACACGGTCATTGCCAACAACACCAAATACGTTCTCCACCTGGTTCCTTCTGGTATTTTATGGGAGGGCAAAACCTGTATCATTGGTAATGGCGTCGTCATGGACCCCTGTGGCCTCTGCCAAGAAATCACCAATCTCGAAGAAGCTGGCATTCCCGTCGACGCTAACAAGCTACTTATTTCCGACCGTGCCCATGTCGTGCTACCCTATCATCGTGAGCTCGATGCAGCCCGCGAGGCAGCTCTCGGCAAAAACAAGATCGGCACTACCAAACGCGGCATAGGCCCGACCTACGCGGATAAAGCTAACCGCATCGGACTGCGCCTTGCTGACATGCTCGATGAAGCGACTGCGCGCGAGCTTATCGAAATACGCCTCGACGAAGCCAACCCAACTCTGGAAAAATACGACCTCCCCACCTTCACCGTCGATCAGGTTTGGCAGGAAGTCTCCCCAGCTATCGAGCGACTTCGCCCGCACATCACTAACGTCATCCCTGCCCTGCATAAGGCATGGAAAGATGGTAAGATCATTCTCTTTGAGGGCGCCCAAGGCTCGTTCCTCGACGTTGACTTTGGCACCTACCCATTTGTCACATCATCCAACACAACCTCCGGAGGTGCCTGCACCGGATCAGGTTTGCCTCCCACAGCGATTGATCGCGTTGTCGGTGTCTGCAAAGCCTACACAACACGGGTCGGCTCCGGTCCTTTCATCACCGAAAATGACGACATCTCAGCCTATTTCCACGCCCGCGGCATGGAATTTGGCGCCACCACTGGACGTGCCCGCCGCTGTGGCTGGCTCGATTTGGTCCTGATCCGTTATGCTTGCATGGTCAATGGAGTCACAGATCTTGCCGTCACCATTCTAGACGGCCTCGACGAACGTGAATCTATTAAGGTCTGCGTTGCCTACGATATCGATGGCGAGCGCCACGAATTCCCTCCAGCCAACCGTGCTGCCTGGGATCGTGCTCAGCCAATCTATGAGGAATTTCCAGGCTGGCAGTCCGATACCACTTCGGCCCGTTCATGGGATGACTTGCCAGAAAACGCCCGTACCTACCTCACCCGCCTGGGTGAACTTGCCGGAGCTCCAGTCAGCTACGTTGGCAATGGCCCAGAGCGCGAGCAAACCATCGTTGTATAGCTTGCTTTGGCAATCATCAGGCTACGCCTGATCGAATCAGGGTGCTAGGCGATCTATTTGCCACTGCGCAGGCTCATTCTCAGCGCGTGTATAAAGGAATCGGTCGTGAACACGACCCTTGCCTCCCTGCCAGAATTCAATGCGTTGTGGACGAACTCGGTAACCACCCCAAAAACTGGGTAGCGGTACCTCACCGCCCTTAAACTTTGCTTTCAGCTCTGCCATTTTATTTAATAATAGGGCACGTGAATCAATCACACTAGACTGGTCCGAGACCCAAGCGCCGATCTGACTCTCACGCGGGCGGGAAGCAAAGTATTTCAGCGACTCGGCTGTGCTGACTTTTTCAACCGCGCCCTCGATGCGCACCTGCCGCTCCAAAGGTAACCACGGAAAGAGTAAAGAAACTAAGGGCACGGCTTCCATCTCTTTAGCCTTGGCACTGCTATAGTTCGTATAGAAAACGAAACCCTCTTCATCAAAGAATTTCAACAAGACTGTTCGCGAAGCAGGACATCCATCAGACCCCACTGTTGAGACCACCATGGCATTGGGCTCATATATTTCAACTTCCCGAGCCTCTGCAAACCATTGCTCAAACTGGGCAAAAGGATCTGAGCTGAGCTCAGCACGGCGAAGCTCACGACTTCCATATTCCTCGCGCATTGCAGCGATTTCTTCACGGCTTTTGGACATACCTCTTTTTAAACACTGAGCACCAAATACCAAATACCAAATTGATAATTTCGCACCACGCACAAGCAACAAACTTCGTTGTCCATCGATGGCATCGTGTTTATCTGCCGCCGAGGTTTTGAATAGTTTGGAAAATTGCGGTAATCATGAGGTAGGCCATCGTACCGATGAGCAATGCCATCACCACGAGAACTACAGGCATAATAAGCTCCATAATACGCGCTAAGCTCTTGTTGAGCTCTGTATCATAGCGCTCTGCCGCTCGGCGCAGGGACTTGTCAATTTTACCCGTTTTCTCACCGACCGACACCATATCAATAAGGAGTGGCGGGAAAATCCCCGAATTGATAAGGGCGCGAGAAAACGATCTACCATCACCGACCATATCAATCACATGATCCATGTGTTGCCGGATATGTAAATTTTGTGTCGCGTCTCGTGCCAACTCCAAAGACCTGAGCAGAGGCAAACCATTACCAACCAGATTGGCAAGCGTTTCAAGAAATTGCACATAGAAGCGGGATTCGATGACTCGGCCTACGAGCGGAATTCTCAGCTTGATCCGGTCCCATGTCAGCTTGTTTACATCGGCATCCTTCCATGCCTTGAAAGCAAGCGAACTCCCTACGATAACCAGCAGCATCACCAGCCACCACTCCTGAAAAAAGTCACTGGCACCTATTAGAATTTTCGCCCCAAGAGGAATCTTGCCACCAGGTGTGCTCGAAATAAGATCTGTTAGCTGTGGAATCAGTTTGGTAACAAAAATAATCCCGACACCTATACCCGCAATAATAAGAAAGGCTGGGTATATCAAAGCGAGGGTTACCTTGCTTTGCAGCTGCTGCAGTGTTTTCAGATAGTGGGCTTGGCGCTCGAGAATGGTATCTAATGCTCCGCTTGCCTCGCCTGCGGCAGCAAGACTGCAATAGAGTGGACCGAAGCTATCGCTTGTTTTCTTCAATGCTACCGAAAAGCTGCCACCATCACGGACAAATTTCCTGATCTCACAGGAAACATCTTTCAAAGAGCCTAGCTCTTCTCTGTTCTCCATGGATTTTAACGCTGGCTCGAGCTGAAGACCCGCTCTGAGCATTTCGCTGAGCTCTTCGGTAAAGAGCACTACCTCAGCACGCTTCAGCTTAAGCAGACCTCCATCATCACGGCGACCTGTGGAAGTGCCAGAACCTTCCTTACTTGAGCTTCTTGAGGACGGACTCTCCTTATCCTTTCTACTCGAACCACTGCCAGTGATGAGTGTGAGATTCACTGGCTGCAGGCCTCGTCGGGCCAAAACCTTGAGCGCCTCGGGCCGGTCAGCTGCGGTAATCTCCCCAGTGTCCACCTCTCCGTCTTTGCTGAGTGCCTTGTAAGTGAATGTTGCCATATATTATCCCTACTGAACCGATAACAATCAGCCTATTAACAAAGTTCCGCACTCGTCACAGAGATAACCTCCTCAAGTGTTGTTTCTCCCGAAAAACATTTATACCAGCCATATTCTCTCATAGGCACATAGCCGTCCCCGTAGGCCTGTTCAAGGAGCCTACGCATATCATCACCCTTGACGATCAGGTCCTGCATTTCCTC
>JAACFN010000072.1 GCA_009937455.1 Verrucomicrobiaceae bacterium
GTTTCCTTTCTTGCGAAACATTTCAAAGAAAAATCCCGCAACAAACACAACCCACAACAAACCCATGAAAACAAAAACATTCATCACTGCTGCGCTATTAGCGACAGCCATGCATGCTTCCGCAGCAACTACATCCATTATCTCTGTGAATTTTCAAGGCGGATTAAACGGCGCGGCTCCGACGGGTACTGCTGTCACCAGCACGGCAGGTTACGTGCCGGCAGACAATTGGAATAACGCTACAGGCACTACGGGTGCTGTGTCCAATCTTATTAGTAGCACTGGAACTGCTACCAGTACGGATGTCACTTGGACCACCAATAACCTGTGGGATCTTGCGAATGGCGACGGCAACGGCGGCGATCAGGATATGATGAGCGGCTACCTGGACAATTTTGATGTCAATGGGCCGCATGCAATCACGATCTCAGGCCTTCAGCCCAACAAAGGCTATGATATTTACGTTTACTTCAACCGTGCGGATCCAACCTACACTGGTTTGTCTGCAACGGACGGAATCAGTAACAATACCTACTATGGCTTTGATAATGGCTCTTCTTACGCAACCAACGGATACTTGCTTAGCAGTGATGACAACATTGCCGATGGTTGGACAACAGCCAACGTGTTCCTGTTTGAGGATTACACGGGATCCACGCTCACCATTACCGATCCCGCCAATCCTAGTGCACCGGGAACTTGGAAAGTTTACGTGCAAGGTATCCAGATTGTGATGACCGTGCCCGAGCCATCCTCAACAGCCCTGCTCGGCCTTGGACTTAGCACCTTGCTGCTGCGTCGCCGCCGCTAAGACGGAACCTTTTTCACAACTCCAAAGCCCCATCGCCTATCGGCGTCGGGGCTTTTTTGCGCCCTGGCGTATTGGCGTGAGTTAGCCGCGGAGCGGCAGTTCGAGTTATGAGTTCGAGTTACTAGTAGCTCCTGAAAACGTCGTGCTGGGAATATTCACTATTCCAAATTCAAAATTCACCATTCCGCCGCAGGCAGCCAGTGAGTCCATCCTGCTGGAATTCCAAATTCCAAATTCTTCCTGTGGAAATGCAATATACATATGTGGATAAAAAGGCGCATCCACTGACGTAATATCTAGCTATGATCACCAAACTGATGAAATTTTCCCCCATGGGCCTGTTGATGGTAACTGGCGTGCTGAGCACCGCCCAGGCAGCCGAGACGCCGAATCTCGTTCCGGACAAGCCCGCCAAGCATTCGCCCCATTACTGGTGCACGTGGTATGTGCAGAACTACTGGCAGCAGCGCGGTGGTGAAATCACGGACTTCAACAAGCTCACCAACTTGGGCGCTCAGCAGGAAATGAACCACCACCATATCTTCAACGAGAAAGACGGCTGGGCCCACTACATGAAGCGGGGCCGCGAGGACCTCACCTTCCTCATCGACCACGGCTGGCAGCCTGTCGAGGGTAACTGGGACAAGCTGCCCGGCAGCCCCTACTTTAACTTCAGGGCTGACCCCAAGGACTTCCCTCCCTACGCGGGTCTGGAGCCCCAGGAGCAGATGAAGACCTTCAACAAAGAGCTCCAGGACCTCGGCTGGCGGGGCCTTGGCATCTGGGTGCGTGGCCAGGTTTCCCTGGCGGATATGGAAACCTTTACGAAGTGGTCCAAGCACGCGGGTGTGACCTACTGGAAGATCGATGGAGGTGACACCGGGCAATACCTCGCCATGCAGGCCAAGAACAAGCATTACCCCGAACTCATCATGGAGCACGCCCATGCCCCGGGCCACTTCAATGCCAACACCGACGTCCCCGATGCGGAGGAGTATCCCTCCACCTTTGCTGCGGGGGAGAGCAATGCGGAGCGCACCCTGAGGAACTTGAAAAACACCGATGTCATCCGCGTCTACGATGTGGCTCCGCACCTGATCACGCCGACCACCGTCCAGCGCATCAATGACATCCTGTTGCAAACCAATGGTGACTCTGCCTACACCGCCATTATCAACACCCAGGATCTACCCTATGTCTCCATGGCCATGGGCACGTCCATCGCCAGCAAGCGCCACCCCAACTACATGGAGCGCACCTGGAAGGGCAGGGATCTCCACCACCAGCTGGAGGATGACCGCATGATGCAGTTCTCCATGAACGAGGTGGAGCGCCTCGGCCGCTGGTCACGCATCGCCATGCCGATACCGGTGGGAGTCGGCTCATATCTTCGCTCGGAGAACTACCTGGTCGACCACTACACCCACGATGCCTACAGCACCTGGAACCGGAGCACCTATGGCAAAAAACTCTACCAGGGAGCTCCTGCCGTGATGGCGCGCAACATGCCCTTGCCACATGTCACCCCTGATCAGGAAGGCAACGTTCCCTACGTGATGGCATCCACTTACCCGAATGGAGCCACCGCCATTGCCACCGAGCCCCGTGTTACGGACAAGCGCAAAGTCTGGTTCCCGCGCGCCGGTGTCACGGTGAAAATCCACGATGCCTCCAAGGTCATCGGTATCGCCGGTCACTACGGATCGCTCACCCTCGAGTTTGCCGGTCCGCTGGACGGCGTCACCCACGTCTGGGCGCAGGACCTGCTCGATGTGAAGGCCGAGGACATCAAGGACAAGCTCACCATCGCGGGCAACAAGCTCACCATCCCGGGAGCACTCATCGACCGCATCGGCACGGCCGCCAAGGATGAAAAAGACGTCTCCGCCCCCGGCATGGTCATCCGCCTCGAGGGAACGGATCTCCCCGTCGCCGGTGACGAGTATTTCCCGAAAGCGAAGCGAATTACAGAACCAACCAGAATAGGGCGGATTACGGAGTCAAAGAAAGTCGTCCAATCAGCTAGCCTCAATGAATATAAAGACCCTTATGGAGATCAGGTGGGCTACCGCATCAAGGCAGTCAACGGCCAACAGATTGCCCTGAAGGCGCTCGACAAGCCGATCACCACTGGCAAGGCCATCATCACCTGGAAGATGAAAGCCGTCAGCAATCCCACGAAAAACGGTTTCCTCGTGCTTAGCAATGATGCCAAGGGCGGCGCCTCTGTGCTGGCTGGCTCATGGATCGGCTCGAACAACATCACTATCTTTGAGAACACCTCGGACACCTGGTCCGGCAGTGACAAGGACTGCGAGACAAAAGGCGAGCTGGATTGCAAGGCCATCCTCGACATGGATGAGCGCAGTGTTACCCTCACCATCAACGGCGTGACTCATAAGGAAAAATTCTCCGAAACCGTGCCCAATGTGGGCTACATCGGCTTCGCCACCCAGAGAGCCGAAACACTGTTTAGCGAACCCAAGGTGAAGCGATAGACACATAGACATATGGACAGATTCAGGACCGCAATCATCACCCTTGCCATTCTCATGGCGGCAACGTCGCTGCCGGCGGAAACGGAACCCGCCAGCATCGATCCGCAGACCCTGAAGAAGTGGTCGGCCCCTTTTCGGGGTTGGCATTACCATCCCGACCATGTCATTCCGGCCAGGCCGGGGATCAAGGGCTTTGAGGACGTCAAGATGGTCGATGTGCCTACGGTCTTCCAGCTGCCGGGCGACAAGAAATGGTACATGACCTTCATCGGCTTTGACGGCAAAGGCTATCAGTCCTTTGTGGCCGAGAGCGATGATCTGCTCAACTGGGGCAACATGCGTCTTGCCATGGGCTACGGGCCGAAAGGTTCTTTTGATTATGGCGGTGCGGTGCTGGGTGCCTATCTCTACGAGGACTATGACATCAAGGGACGGAGAACCCTGAAGAAGCGGGACGGGAAATACTGGTCGCTCTACGGAGCTTATGCCAAACAGGGGGGCTATGAGATTGATCCGGGTTACGAAGGCGTTGCTTCCAGTGACGACGGGGTGAAATGGGCTCGCGCGAAGGATGAGTATATCCTTTCGATTCATGAACCCGATGTCGGCGAGTGGGAGAAGGACTGTATCTATATGCCCTGGCTGGTGGAGCATGAGGGTAGGTTCTATAATTTCTACAATGCCAAGAAGATGCCGGAATGGATCGAGCAAATCGGGCTGGCCACCTCAGCCGACCTGATGAACTGGAAGCGCTATCCGGGTAACCCGGTGCTTCGCGTGCGCCCGGGCGGTTACGACGCAAAGTTCTGTGCGGACGGCAAGGTCTTTCGTGACGGCGATCACTGGGTGATGTTCTACTTTGGGGTTAACCGCCACGCGCACATCATGGCGGCTTATTCGCGTGACCTGATTCACTGGACCGCCGACCCCGAGCCACTCTACAAGGCCGGCGGAAACCCCTCCGGGCTGGACAAGCAACACGCCCACAAGATCTCTCTCGTCTGGAATCCCGATAACGAAACCTACTACCTGTTCTACAATGCCGTAGGCAATCAGGGGCGGGGCATCGGCCTGATCACCAGCAAGCCCTTGGCTGAATAACAGGCTGCCCCGGAGGAGGGTGGCGGGCAATGAATCAGGCTGATCCACGAGGCGATGCATGCCTTTTTTTATGTAGATCGTTCAAACCTCCGTGTGGCGGCATCGCACAAAGGTGTGACTATTTTGGGGAAAGAAAGCATGCAGGGGATATGTATATATGGGCGCGTTTGTTTTTCCAATGTATGCCATCAAGCACATAAGCCTCATTTTTCTCGCCTCACTTGTGTGCGTCGCCACGCTTGGGGCTGAAGTGAAGCGTCCAAACATCCTCTACGTCGCCCTGGAGGACATCGCGCCGATGATGGGCTGTTACGGCGACAGTTACGCCAGGACGCCTAACTTTGATGCTCTCGCCTCTGAAGGCATTCGCTATACCCACGCTCATTCAGTCGCACCCGTTTGTTCGGTTTCACGATCCAGTATTGTGACGGGTATGTATCCAACGACGATTGGAACCATGCACCACCGCAGCGGGGGGATTCGGGCACCAAAATTTCTCAAGTTCGTCCCCAATCTAATGAGTGAGGCGGGCTACTATACCACCAATCAGAAATGGGACTACAACATCGTCGGCATGAAGTATGACCATGCGGGAAAGACAGGCGGCGACGCACCCTGGCGAAGTCGCCCGAGGAATGACCAGCCCTTCTTCTCCAAGATCGATTTTGGTGAATGTCATTCAAGCATTACCAAGATCGCGGAGGATGTCATTATCAAGCAACGACTCAATCGCCTCCGGCGTGATGACTTTCGAGACCCGAAGGCAGCCCCTATTCCGCCGTATCACCCGGACGACGCGGTATTCCGCAAGGCATGGTCGCGATACTACGATTCGGTAACCCAGGTCGATTACCGCACGGGAGAAATCATTACACAGCTCAAGCAAGATGGGTTGTGGGAGGACACCATTGTCATCGTCTGGGCAGACCATGGCGTGGGCATGCCGCGTGGGAAGCATACAGTCTGGGAGCAGGGAACGCATGTGCCCCTCATCGTCCGTTACCCGGGGAAATATCAACACCTCGCCCCAGCCCGGCCCGGCAGTGTCGTGGACGATCTGGTGTCTCTGATGGATATGGGGCCATCGGTCTTGACCCTGGCAGGCATCAAGCCGCCGAAAACGATGCAGGGGCGTGCCCTGCTCTGCAAAAGCGAGGCGAAGAAGCGCGACTATGTGGTTGCCAGTCGCGACCGCCTGGATACCCGCACGGATTTTGTCCGCGCCATTCGAAACAAGCGCTACCGCTACCAGCGCAACTTCTACCCGCATCTTCCCTACAAACCTTACGAGACCTTTGAATTTACGGCACCGGTTCTCGAGCATTGGGTGAAATTGGCCCGCGCAGGTAAACTGAAGGAGGAGCAGGAAATGTTGGCGCTTCGCTTCAAGCCGGTAGAGGAGCTTTATGATTCGGAAAACGATCCGCATATGGTCAACAACGTGGCGAACGATCCGAACTACGCCGATGTCTTGAAGCTGATGCGCCAGTGCCTGCATGACTGGATGGTGGAAACACGGGATCTTGGCCTGATAGAAGAACGGGCACTCTACGAGCGGGCGAAGGGCCGATCGCTTTGGGTGGTCGGCCAGGAACTCAACAACTACGAACGAATTCTCGAAACCGCCAACCTGCAGCTTCAAGGGCAGGATGCCATACAGGAACTCAAGACCCGCAGCATCGACGCCGACCCCCTCGTTCGCTACTGGGCCGTGCTGGGTTTGGCGGTGGTGACCCAGACTGCCGGAGCTGATGTCGTGGGAGGTGTCTTGCCGAGCCTGAAAGAGGGGCTCACTGACAATTCCATCGATGTGCGTCTACTGGCAGCGGAGAGTTTGTTCAACCTTGGGCACTACAAGGAAGCCTTGCCGGTCCTGATCACCGAGATGACGCATGCCAACACGGACGTCCAGGTGCGGGTTGGCAACATCCTGGACTCCCAACCCCCGGATGCCATTGGGCACCTTCAGACAGCGATCGAGCCTCTGGCTGTGGCGATGAAGAAGTTCAAACCGAATAGTCGCTATGGTCACAAGAATAGACCCTTTGAGCGTGCCTACCGCGCCCTGACCAACCAGCAACATTATTACCGCTGGGGCATGGGTGCCTCCGGCTCACCACAGAGCCCATTGATGGCAGTGCAGAGAGAGCCCTTTGTTCACGGTGGTAAAAACGGCAAGCCACTCGCACCGGCCATCCCTGGGATGAAAGGCAAAACCAAACCTGTTTTAAAATGAAGAATACCATCAAACAAATCGAGGCAGTTATATTGTTCGTTCTGGCACTGCCACTGACCAGCGTGGCTCAGGATCAATCTGGTGTGAGGCTCACCGGCGGTGTTGAGGCGAATGGTGTTGCGGAGGTGACCCTGAAATCTTCCAAGAGCTATGAAAACCCCTTCATGGAGGTAGAGCTGGATGCTGTTGTCAAGCAGCCTGACGGCAAACAAGTCAAGGTCCCTATGTATTGGGATGGGGATGAAGATTGGAAGCTTCGCTACGCCTCACCGCAAACAGGTGTCCACACTTTTCTAACAACATGCTCTGATGTCTCCAACACGGGACTCCACGGCATTGAAGGAAAAATAGAGGTCACCCCCTACAAAGGGGGAAACCCACTTCTGCGCCATGGCCCCATCCGTGTTTCACAAAACAAACGTCACTTCGAACACAATGATGGCACCCCTTTCCTGTGGCTCGCCGATACATGGTGGAAAGCCCTGTGCAAGCGTATGACCTGGGAGGGTTTCCAAGAGCTCACTGCCGATCGCAAGGCAAAGGGATTCAATGCCATTCAAATCGTCGTCGGTCCCTACCCGGATGAAGACATGATGGAAGATCGTTGGGGCAATGAAGGCGGCTTGCCCTACACCAAGAAAGACTTCAGTGTCGTAAATCCCGAATACTTCAAGTATGCCGACCGACGGATTGGACACCTCGTCTCGCAGGGTCTGGTCCCCGTGATCGTAGGCGGCTGGGGGCGCCCGCAAGGAGGTGGTAAAAGCACCCTGATCCAAGTCGGTCTGGAGGGTTACAAGCGGCATTGGCGCAATCTGGTGGCACGCTACGGGGCCTACCCCGCCGTATGGATGGTCGGGGGTGAAGCCCAGGACTCTTACGGCCCATGGTCTGAACTGGGCCGCTACCTCCAGGTGACTGACCCCTACAAACATCCCATGTGCTATCACGCTCCAGAGCACCCTCGCCATGCCCTCAAGGACAACGATTTTTTCGATTTCGACATGATCGCCATCGGGCATGATGGCATGAGGACCATTAAGCAGACCTATGATCTACTGAATGCCAGTTTCGAGGCCAAGCCCAAGCGTCCTGCTCTCTGTGGTGAGGCCTGCTATGAAGGACACATGCAAACCAACTTCCAGTACACGCAGCGCTATATGTTCTGGAGCTTCTTGCTCAGTGGAGCCGCTGGCCA
>JAACFN010000073.1 GCA_009937455.1 Verrucomicrobiaceae bacterium
CCGTAAGAACCATCAGAACAGACGCAAACGCTAGTCCAGTCACCCTCAGGTGTTGGAGTCGTCAGGCTGCGGACGGTGTCGACAACGCCATTGGCGGCGGAGGCAGCTGAAGAAGCACCACGGGCTGCAATAATGGCCGCGCCACGTTGCTGCACGGTTGCGATGAACTCACCCTGAAGCCACTCTGTGTCAGTGATGACATCGGTGACAGGCTGACCTTTGATTTTGGCATTGGTGTAATCTGGATACTGGGTGGCAGAGTGATTGCCCCAGATGCACATGTTGGTGACGTCGCTGTTGTGACAGCCCGCTTTGGCGGCCAGTTGTGACTTCGCACGGTTTTCATCAAGACGAGTCATTGCAAAGAAACGATCATTTGGCACGCCCTCGGCATTGTTCATGGCAATCAGTGCATTGGTGTTGCATGGGTTACCGACGACAAGTACGCGAACATCATCGGCAGCATTGGCAGCGATGGCTTGGCCTTGGCCGGTGAAAATACCACCATTGATTTTAAGTAAGTCGCTACGCTCCATTCCGGGACCGCGTGGGACGGAACCAACGAGCAAAGCCCAGTTTGTTCCTTTGAATCCTTCATTAAGATCGCTGGTGGCTACGGTGTCGTTGAGCAAAGGAAATGCGCAATCTTCGAGCTCCATGATGACTCCGTGGAGAGCTTTCATGCCCGGCTCAATTTCAATGAGACGTAGGTTAACTGGTTGGTCGGGACCAAACATTGCTCCTGAAGCAATACGGAAAAGCAGTGCGTAGCCGATTTGTCCGGCTGCACCCGTTACTGAGACGGTGATAGGTGTTTTCATAAATAAGATAAGTGAGGACGCAATATTCACAGCTTGAAGCGAAGGTCAAACCGATATCCCCCCTTTTGACGAGAAAACTCATTCCTAGTGAGCTGCATTAAAAGCACGGCAACTCTCAACATCGCGTTCTATTTGCTCACTGAGTTCTTCGACCGAACTGAATTTCTGCTCAGATCTGATATAATGAAGAAATTCCACCTCCATGGTTATTCCATAGATATCTTCTTCAAAATCCAAGAGGTGCACTTCAAGCATGCGTTTAGCCTCAGCACCCTCAACCGTTGGCCTTACGCCTAAATTACCAACACCGTTCATCGTTTTGCCGTTGGCTAGCGTGACTGAAACGCACCAAACACCATCTGCCGGAAGCTGTTCGTTGAAGACTCTAAGGTTTGCCGTAGGGAAGCCCAACTCACGGCCCAGTTGACGACCTTTGATCACCTCGCCAAGAACGGTATATTGTCTGCCGAGCATGGCCTGAGCCGCGGCCATATTGCCATCACGTATTGCCTGCCTAATCCTCGTACTGCTGACCCGCTCTCCGTCAAGCATGACCGCTTTACTACTATTGATCGTTATACCATGAGAATGACCTACCTCCTTGAGCATGCTAATATCACCACGTCTTTTTTTGCCAAACTTCCAGTCCTCACCAATTGAGAGTGTTTTAAGATCGTGACACGCGCTGATCAGTGACTGTAAAAAAACCTCCGCTTCACAGTCGGCAAACTCCTTATTGAAATCAACCACCACCATCATATCAACACCCAACTCACTGAGTAATTCGCGTTTATGATTGAGCGAGGCAAGGATTCTGCGAGGCGCTAGCTCAGGAGCCAGAATTCTTATTGGGTGTGGTTCAAAAGTGAGGATGCCTGCCAGCCCGCCTTGATTTTTCGCTGCATCAACGGCAGTGCCAATGACCTTTTGGTGGCCAATATGCAGGCCATCGAATACACCTAAGGCAAGGTGTAATGGCTCCTTGATGGATGCGAGGTCATTAATGTTTTTAATCAGCTGAATCATGGACTACCCGCGAGACTGCATACTTCACCACCCTGATATGCAAAGGATAAAAAAGCGCCCATGCCCCTATTAAGGAGATGGACGCTTGATATTGTTATAAAGATGCTTTCCTTACTCAGCGCAACAAGCTTTGGCGCAATCAGCTGCACATGACTTGTCTGAGCAGCAGCCCTTGGATGCATCACTTGAGCAGCAAGATTTAGTGCCACAGGCTTTTTTACAGGCAGAAGCACAGCTTCCTGTCGCTGCACATGAGCTCAAGGCAAAGGCAGAGATTGCGACTGCAGACATAAAGGATAGATTTTGGATTACTTTTTTCATCAATTTTTGTTTTTGTTTATTGGGGCGATGGCACGATTGTATAACCATTAACCATCAAGATTCAATCTATGCGCGGGATCATTTTTTTCCACTAAAATCGTAATAAATCCCGAAAACATAGTGTTACTGGGCAGGATTGCTTTGCTGTGGCGCCGTCTGAGTCTCAGCCTCAGTCTTAGGAGTGGCTCCAGGCGCAGGAGTCATCTCTGTGACAGGCACTTTGACAGGAGCTTTTTTAAGTATCCATGAAGATTCAGCTAGCCCGTCCAAAGGTAGATTGTAGGTGATTTTATAGGTTCTGGATTGAGCATCGTAATCAGTTTGCCAGAAATCGTTGCCGTGAACGGCCTGATCGAGCTTTTGATCTTGGCCATTGACGCGACGGTAGAGCTCATAGCCATGAGCGGCAGCGAGCCCTTCAAAGCGAATAGGCACATAACCAACCCCGCCTTTGATGCTCACCGCTACTTCTGGTTTTGCAGCATGAATGATGATGGGGTAGTTGTTTTTAACAACTCCACCTTCGACAGAAACCTTGAGGTCATTGCCTTTTGCTTCTCGGTAAGTTGTTTGCCAAGATGACGGCAAAGCGGTCAGGTGCTGCCTGTATGATGCGTTAGGCCCATAGTAATCATCGATGTGGCGATGTAAGGTGATCCACTCTAGGTCTACGCTCACTTGGTCGCCGGGACCGAACTCGGTCACCCCTTCAGGCGCAGTGAGATGGAAGTCGAGAGACGCCTTCTTTTCTTTATTAACCCAGTAAACAGGGCACTCAATGGTAGGGTTCAAATATTCCTTACCCCCAATAACAGCCTTATATGAGCGAATCACCATCGCACGATAACCCGTGCCCCAATCTCGAACGCTGTCATGGTATGCACCGGGGAAAGACACCCACCATGGCCCCTGCCCGCTTAAGGTGGTTTTCTTCAGGTAGGCCTGGCCACGCTTCAAATTCAGAGGCACTGCCTGTTCCTTAAGCAGTCCGTTGACATTACCGTATGCCACCTTAGGAGTCACGTAACCTCCCGTCCTCCCCATTTTAAAGAGCCAGCCCTCTGCTGATGTCTTTTTGTCGAAGGTGTAACTCAGTGTTGTGAATGTCCGGGCATAGTCATCGGTGCGAAGTGTGCGCACGGTTGAGTCGAAATTGACTTCGCGTTGGCTTCCATAGGCGCCGTCATATTTCACCTCGGTAAGGCATGGCCCGTGGGCTAAGTAGGCAGCCTTAATACCATTGAATAAATGCTTCTGTTTTTTAGCGTCAGTGAGGCCAAGCCAATCGCCGCCCCAGCCTGCATCTGTCCATTGCCACTTATCGCCATTGGCACCATTCTTCGCCATCAGCATTCTTACGTCAGTCACTGCGACATCCGTACAGCTCATATCTATATCCATGCAGTAGGTTTCCCCCCAGCAGCCGATGGCAAGCTGATCCCAACGCCCATTACCGCCGTAACCCACTAGTGAGAGCTGAGCATGTGAAGCGGATGGTAATGTGCCGTAAAAGCCGTAAGCAAATTTCAGCTTATATTTCTTAATGCCTTTGATTGATGGCAATAAGGTATAAGCGCGTATATAGGCGCCCATGCCCCTGTGGTGCCAGTTTTTGCTGATCTGCACAGGAATACCAGTGGGGCGTCCCTGTTCGTCACAGAGGATCGGACAAACTCCGGTAATATTAGGCGGGTTAATGATTTCCATGAGGAAAGGAACCTTACCTTCTATCTCGGAATCGATAGTGATGTTAACTTCATCATAGTCACGGATATCATTATATCCTGATTTACCCTTCCTCTTCGGCCCATTAATGGACGCCACATAACAATCAAAGTCGTCTCGGAAGCCAAATCTAAGAGGCTTATTATGCAGCATCGAGGCGCTTACCTTTTGCTTGCTGCGATTTCGGTCCGCAAGACGGCAATTAAGCGTAAACTTCTTTTTCTGAGAAACATTCCAAGGCTCTGCTACCAACTTCTCCATCGCCCATTTTTTGCCGCTACCACTGAGCGAAATACGCACTTTACTATTCTGCCAGACTGGCAACTTCAGGTCTTTGCCACCCTCAAAATTATTAACATAGGTGAGGTGCTGACTTGGCTCGACCTTTCTGTGATTACGTGCATTTTTCAACAACACCTTAGGATCAACCGCCTTATTCCATACCCGTAGCTGATCAACGACAATGTGAGCAGATGGCCCGCCATTGTTTGCCTTTCTACCGATGCGCATACCACCATTACCAGGGACTCTCTTCTTATTAATTTCAAGGGACTCTTGTTGCCGGCCATCCAGATAGACAACTAAGGTTTTACCATCATAGCTCATTGCCACGTGATGCCACTTATCAGCGATCAATGAATGCCGCTTTGTTCTTACTTGGTGAAAGTTGCGCCGATCTACCCCACCAATGTTTACAGCTGCTGTGATACTATCCCCCATAATACCAATGCCAAAATAGCCCTCGGATCCTTCATTACCATTCTTGGAAATCACCCAACTCCTGTTTTTGTGAATAGCATCCTCAGGCACCTTGATCCAGGTCTCGACGGTAAATTGTTCGTGTTCGAGCGTTGGCTGATGTGGTATCAATTGAGAATCGTTTAACACCCCCTGCCCCTTGCCATTGATGCCTTGTTGGGGGCTGTCTGCCAGCTTAATGACCGGCTCCATTTCTAGATTAAAGGAAAGTGAGTCAGGCCACGCCACGACATCAAGTGTAGCGTCTGCAATTAAGGTTCCGCCCTGATCATCTTTGAATTCCACTCCGGAGAAATCATAATGCTGAGTAAGCCGTGCGGACTCCCACATGCGAGCGCTGAGCATACGCTTCTCAGATAGCCTCTCGACTGCTGCGCCACAGCGTGTCGCCCGATAGACCTTACCGTTTTGTTCAAATTCGATATTAAGCTGAGCCTCTGCAAGCTGATTCATTCTGGACGCACCCGCTGCTACTGCCCCAGAATAATCCAATGCTGCTTCAAACAAACCAAACCTGGCTTTATCAAGCTGCGCCATGTCCAAAGACAAGCCATAGTGGCCTGATTCCAAAAACAAGATATCCGGTGATGCGTTATCCTTATGTTTACGCATACCGTTCTTCCAGTAACCAAAGGTATAATCTCGAACCGAAGCAGCCTCTATTACCTTATTCTGCTGGGGCTGAGCGACTTTTGCAGATGGTGACGGGTTGGACAGTGAAAGATCGCTAAATGTCAAAAAAATGACTCCAGCCGAGAGTGCCTGAGTAATAAGGGTGGTGCGTTGAATCATATTTAGGTGATAAGCAGAATTCTATACCAGCCATACTTAGAACAAATACAGGTTCTGTCATCAAAAGAGCAAATAATAGGCATGAAAATGCTGAGACAGCTAATATCACTGGGTGTCGTTGAAAAAACCTGCGCTTTGTTATCACATCTTATGCCTGTCATGATCCTTGACTCCAAGCGCTGCGGCTACTAGCTTGCCGCCTTGAGCCGCATATCCGCGGTGACAAGTTGGGCAAAATCCCAGCGCAGCCAAAGATACCTACTATTTTAAAACTAGATTTCCACCATGAACATTACTGTCGACAAACAGCCTGAATGCACAGCGACCTTAAGCGCTGTAATCCCTGCCGAAAAAGTCCAGAGCGAACGTAAAAGCATCGTTAGCGCTTTTGGGTCACAGGCAAAAATCCCTGGGTTTCGCCCAGGCAAGACGCCTATCTCCGTTATCGAGAAGCGATTCGCCAATGACATTAAACAAGAACTCGAGTCTCGTCTAATTAGCGCAGCTTGCAGCGAAGCGATGAAGCAGGATGAGGAGCTCAAGGTGCTCAACTTCAAAAACCCTGAAACACTTGATCACGCAAAGGACGGCTCCTTTAGTTTTGTAATGCCCATGATTTTGGCACCGAGCTTTGAGCTACCTGAGTATAAAGGCATCGAAATCAAAGTAGCATCTACCGATGCCAGCGACGAGGAAGTTCAACGTGAAATAGACGGTGTTGCCGAGCGCTACGCTGAATATACAGACATCGAAGATCGCGCAGTGAAGGCTAATGACATTGCCGTCATCGATTTCACCTCCACTCTCGACGGCCAACCCCTCGAGGAGGCCCTCGGCGAATCAGCAGGCATTCTCAGTGGCAAAGAAGACTACTGGATTCAAATTAAAGATGATGCATTCCTGCCAGGTTTCACCAAGCAACTTGAAGGCGCTTCTTCCGGTGACCAACTTAAAGTGCCATGCACCGTGGGTGATGAATTCCCTGTAGAAAAACTCCACGGCAAGGAACTTATTTTTGATGTCACCATCAAAGGAATCAAGGAGCAAAAGCTTCCCGAGATCAACGACGCCTTTGTCGCCGAGACACTTCAATTCGGTGAGGATAAGACACTCAACGACCTCAAAGAGCTCATCTCTGAGCAAATCGCTCAACAGAAAAAGCAGCAAGCTGAAGAATCTAAGGTGAATCAAATTGTTGAAAGTTTGCTCGCCAAGATTGATTTTGCACTTCCTGAGGAAATGGTGGCAGCCGAAGCACAAGGCAGCGCAGACGACATGGTAGCGCGCGGTGCCCAAGCTGGCATGAGCGACGAAGACATCGCCACTCAGCAAGCCGAAATCATTGCCGCAGCTCAAGTCCAAGCCCGTAACAATCTTAAAACAAACTTCATCCTTCAGGAAGTTGCTCGTGCAGAGAATATTGAAGTGAATGACGCCGAGGTTTTCCAGCGTGTCAACGCCATGGCCAAGCAGCAGAAAAAGTCTCCCAAGGCACTTGCAAAAGAGATGCAACGTTCTGGACGTATCTCTAGCCTGAGAAGTTCCATCCTCATCGGCAAGGCCATTGACTTCCTTATCGAGAACGCGAAGATTGAAGAAGCAGAGGTCGAAGCTGAAGCGGCTAAGGCATAAGACGACAACACCACAAGCATGCACAAAACAACCAATCCAACATCTCAACTCGCCATGGAATCTACACCTGTAAACAACTACTACATCCCTACCGTCATCGAATCTGACGGGCGCGGCGAACGCGCGTTCGACATCTACTCCCGTCTACTTAAGGACCGTATTATCTTTATCGGCACTGGCATTGATGATGGCGTGGCAAACTCTGTCATTGCTCAGATGTTGTTCTTGCAGATGCAGGACCCTAAAAAGGATATCCATATTTATATCAACTCACCTGGTGGTTCTGTCACCGCTGGTCTTGCTATTTATGACACCATGCAGTTTTTGACCTGTGACGTGAACACCTACTGTATCGGCATCGCCGCTTCCATGGGAGCTGTTCTTCTTACAGCAGGAACCAAAGGTAAGCGTTTCTGCCTGCCTAACTCGCACGTCATGATCCACCAGGTCTCCGGTGGTGCCCAAGGAACAGCTGCTGATGTCGAAAGAACGATAGGCTTCATGTTCAATTTGAAAAAGAAGCTTAATGACATCTTATCCAAGCATACTGGCAAAACTGTCAAACAAGTGGAAAACGATGCTGACCGTGATAATTACATGTCAGC
>JAACFN010000074.1 GCA_009937455.1 Verrucomicrobiaceae bacterium
GAGATAAAGGCGGCAATCATCGCGGCAATCATGATGCCACGAAGTCCGATGGGCAGGATGTGCAGAATCATGCGCGGATAAGCGGCATCATCACCAGCCTCACCCATGTCGGGGAAAACAATCACCGAGGCCAAAGCGACAACAACCCACGGCAGCGAAATAATCGCGTAATAAACAATGGTATGCATCAGCATCGCATTGGAAGCATGGCGGGTATCCTTACAAGCAAGAATACGCTGAGCCTGATAACCTCCAGACAGAGCCACACCCCACCATAGAATACCAAAGTAGCCAATCACGTTCCAAATCGACATGGCCCCTGTTGCAGCCCCCTCACCTAGTTCAGTGGTAATCGCCGGCGCTAGGTTCATATCCTTGCCTAGCCAGCCTTCATTAGTAGAAAGCTGCTCATACATGGCAGAAAGACCACCCACTTCCCTGACCGACAGCCACGCCAGCAGAAAGGCACCTCCAGTTGCAATGATGAATTGGACAAAGTCGGTATAAACAACGCCGTAAAGTCCACTAAAGGCACAAAGCATCAAGGCACAACCCATGACCACCATCGTGGCTATCATATCAGGAGAAATATCAAAGCCCGCCATATTCAGTGGCTCCATTCCGCCCAGGCCGAGTGCCTCCTGGGAAATAGTCACCATCGCCTTGGCTACCCAACCGATGATCAAGGGACACAAGACCAGAGCGCCTATGCCTGCAGAGATACCGCGCAAGGTCATCGCCGACTTACCCGAATAACGTAGTTCAAGAATTTCATTGTCCGTCACCACCGCAGAGCGGCGCCACATACGAGCAAAAAGCACCACACCCAAGGCTGAGCCAATCAAGGGCGCCCAATATTGCCAGACCGCGTGCACTCCAAACTTTCTCACCAAGGCACCGACCCACAGCGGTGTGTCCGCGGCAAAGCTCGTCGCAATCATCGAGGCTCCCGCCACATACCATTTCAAACTACGTCCAGAGACAAAAAAGGAGTCGACGTTCTCGCCTGCTTTTTTACTGAAATAAACTCCGACACCAATCATCGAGAGTAAGAAAATAGCGACTACGGTCCAATCAATCCAATGCATAATAATAAGTAGTTAGTTGTGAGTATTAATTTTTCAGGTAAGGGCGAAGTCTTTGTGAGAGTGATTTTTCTAGGCCATTTCGACAACGGGCTTCTTGCTCGATGCTTTGGTCTCGAGGGATAACTTCTTTGGCGTATCTGCCTCAAGCTGAACGGTGACTCTATGCCCATCACCGACAGGTAACAAGACCGAGATTTCTTGAGCTTTGCCTATCGAGCACATCTCCGCCTCGATCAAGCCTGTGCCATCGATATCCCACCAGATAGAAACCAAGATTTTACCTCGAGCCATTAACCCTGTGATTGAGCCTTTGCGCCATTTGGATGGCAAGGCTGGTAGAATCGAAATATGGCCAGTTCGTGAGTTCATCATCATTTGATGAATGGTTGCAGACAATCCCATGTTGGCATCGATCTGGAATGGAGCCCACTCCATCTCAAGTCCAATGCCCATGTTGCGCCAGTCGTTGTGCGTTGTGTAGAAATTATTTTTAACACAAGAACGAGCGAGCAAATCAATGCATTCAAGCGCCTGATCTCCATCCAGTAACCTTGCATAAACATTACCCATGTGTACGAGCGACCAACCAGTCTGCTCACCAAGACCGATAACGTGGCGCTTATCAATAGCGGTTTCAAATGCCTTAAATAGCTCGGGGTCTGAGCTGCGTGTTACTTCCCTGCCAGGGAACAAAGGATAGATGTGGGACTGGTGGCGATGGTGGTAGTTATCCTTGAAATAGGGATGCATCCATTCCTTCACAGCTCCATCCTCATTGATCTCATAGGGCGGAATATGGGTTAACATCTTCTCCCACTTGGCGATCTCGTCAGGATAGACCCCAATGAGATTAGAGCCATCAATCAGGTGCTTGAGCACTTCCTTGGAAAGAGCAAAGTCCATGGTCGCATTCATGGTGGTTTCCATGGCTGCACCCATGCCCTCACCATCCCAGTAGTTACCAGGCGTGTTCTCAGGCGAGTTAGATGGAGAGCTAATATAATGACCATCTTCTCCAATGATGAAGAAGTCCTCATAAAAGAGAGCGGTCTCTCGCAAGAATGGCAGAGCCCGGTCACGCAGAAAGTCTCTGTCGCCGGTATAGAGGAAATAATCGAAATAATGATGTGCGATCCAAGCGGCCGCTCCTGTCCAGTGAATGATGTGCGGACGGATCGTCTTCAATAATCCTGAGGGAGGCGTAGTCACCGCTGGAATGTAGATACCCCGGCAGCCATAAAGCTTACGCGCATTCTCATGGAAATCATCCATCATACCATCAAAGTAATCAAACACAGGCAACATCATCTCCCAGAGGCCGCCAGAAAGCGCCTGCCAGTAAATCATCTGCAGGTTCTCGTTGGCCATGTTGAAGGCCCAGTAGCCGCGATATTCACCACACCAGTTACCATACAAATGGCATGGTTGACCGCCTTCGCGAGAGCTCGAGATCAGCAAATAGCGACCGTATGCCCACATCTTTTCGACCATCGCTGGAGGCGCATCACCTTGATAGGCATCGAGCAAGAGCTGCTCATTGCATATTTCATGCTCAGCCGCGGTAGCACCAAGATCAATCTCCACACGACGAAACATCTCTCCATGTTCTTGAGCATGCGGAACTAACAGCTTTTGATAATCTGTGCTCAAGGATTCCAGCTCAGCTTCCAAACGAGGCCAGGCAGCATGGCGATCTTCATGGGTAAAGAGCTTAATGACCACGAGCATTTTATCACAGCCGGAAACATGAATATGCTCTGCATCTGCCTCTAACGTTCCTGCTGGAGCTATCACACGTGCAACAGCACCGAAGTCATTGCCATCATCATTGAGCGCTCCGTAACGAATGAACTCATTATTAGTGGCGATTTTTTCCACCGCCTGAGGCAACGGAGTATCTCCGTGCTTTAAGGTGCGGGCATCTAGCGGGTCATGTATATCGAGAGAAAACCCAGCCTCTAACTCACCGCCATTACTGCTAATCTCCATCACCACAACATCATCTGTGCGAGAAACAAAAAGCTTACGCTGATAGTCGACACCGTCGTCATGCCAGTTAACGGATACCTCACCAGTTTCCATATCAAGCCCTCGGCTATAATTCCGGAACCCTCGAGAGACGGGCATCTTGATTTTCAAATCTGCGAGTGGCAATGGATAGCCAATATCCGGATCATAGCCACGCCTGGTTAGTTCATCTGCCAGCATATGGTCAGCTGCGTGAACCATACGATCCGAGAGTAATCTCCTCACCTCTGGCAGCATGCCACAGACATCGGGCAGCTCTTGGGTAACCACCATATGCCACAAGTCCTCATGCGTAAGCATTACCGTCTCCTCATGCACCCCACCATAAACAGCAGCACCTATCGGCCCATTACCAGATGGCAAGGCTTCCCTCCACTTAGCACCCCACCAAGAAGATGGGTACTTCATCAACAACTTGTTTTTCATGCGATAAAAATAAATCCCCACTTAGCACACCCAGGATAAGGCAAAATGTGCAGCCGCAAGATTGCACTAGAAACCATATTCAATCTAATGAGGCAATGAATATATCAGCATAGGGCATGATATTTCACCAGCCACAGGCCTACTCAAACCGATAATAAGCGAGCTGCCGAAAATTTCATCAGCCTAGCGGTCGGCAATTCACCACTTGCGGAAGGGATGAGTGCTAAGCTTAGAATTCGCATAGCGTGGGTCTGCGCTCACTTCATCGCCTACCCAATCTGGCTTATCGAAAGACTCAGCCTCATCGGAAAGCTCAATTTCAGCCACCACCAAACCCTCGTTTTCGCCGTGAAAAACATCAACTTCCCAAACATGTTTACCAACTTGATGGCGGTAGCGAGTTTTCTCCACAAGAGATCCCTTGCATAGCTGCATGAGCTCCTGCGCTTCATGCATGGGAATAGCGTATTCATATTCTGGTCGAGTAAGCCCAACGGGCATCCCCTTCACCGTCAATACAGCACGACCTTCCTTAACTCGGTCCTCATCTCGTTCGAGCCGCACCCGTATGGTTCGATCTGCATCCTTACATAAATAACCTTGGACCATCTCAACACCTGCAACCACAGGCGGCTTATCAATGAGCAAAAATTTGCGTTCGATCTCAACAGGCATGCCCTAAGCCTGCAGAGGCACGCCCAAAAGATGAAGCTAATAATCAACCAATAGCTGCTTCGTCCTTCTCTAGCATCATCCAGAAACAACACCGCTAGCTAAAAGAAAATTCCCACACCCATCATTATAGCCTAGGAATACAACATCACATCTCCTCCTCCACATACCATCTCAGTGATCATGCCGTGCTTTAACGCACAGGCCAGCATAGCTCGCGCCGTAAACAGCATTCAGCAGCAAACGCTCAGCAACTGGGAGCTGATCGTCGTGGATGATGGCTCACAAGATGAATCCGCTGAGATTGTTGAAAAAATCGCCGCTAAAGATCACAGAATCCAACTAATCAGGAGACCTCACCAAGGCGTTGTTGCCGCATCTAATACTGGTCTTGAAGCCGCTCAGGGAGAGTTCATTGCCCGCATGGATGCTGATGATGTTTCATTGCCAACGCGCTTAGAAAAACAAAGTCAAGCACTGTCAACCGAGCCAGAGCTGGATGCGGTATCATGTCTGGCTCGTTTTGCAGGAGATGCAGACACAGCGGCTGGTTATGCTCACCATGTTGCATGGGCCAATCAGCACATCACCCCAGCGCAGATCAAACTCAATCGTTTCATCGACCTGCCAGTCCCCCACCCGACAATCATGTATCGCAGAGAACTCATCGACCAACTCGGCGGCTATCGCGACGGCAACTTTCCTGAGGACTATGAGATGATCCTCAGATGGATTGCTGGCGGAGCAATGATCACCAAGCTCAAGGAGGTTCTCTATGACTGGCATGACCCTGCCAGCCGTTTATCTCGAAACGATCCCCGCTATGACATGGAAGCCTTCCACCACTGTAAAGCCCCCTACCTCAGCCAGGCTATCAAAGATCAAGATCTCACAGGCCGTGAATTATGGATCTGGGGAGCAGGCCGCCCGGCAAGGAAGTGTGCTCGCCCACTCGAGTCCGCATGGAAAGCGGCGTCTGGGTTCATTGACATCGACCCGCGTAAGATTGGTCGTCTCATACAAACTAGACCAGTGATCTCTTCCACTCAGCTACCCCCCATAGATGAGTCCATTATTGTAAGCTACGTCGGAACCAGAGGCGCACGTGAAAAAATACGTGACGAGCTATTAGCCTCAGGCAGAACGGAAGGTCGAGACTTCTGGATTTGTGCTTAACAAGACTTTTAACAGGACTTCCCAACAAAACTGCAAGCACTACTCTGCATCCGCGCTGACCCACAGGCTCATGTGGATATGCCCTCTACTTGTCTCAAAGGCCCAAACCATTCCGGGCAAGCCACATTTGAAGTCCCACCTGCCGCCATCGATACAGCGTTTGCTAGGCACCTCATTGTAATAGGCAACACGTGACTTCTGCCACCCGCCGCGTTGCTGATGCAGGCGATTAACTCTCTGCTGAATAGGTTCGGTGAAAATACGAAGCCGTTTGACCCATGCATCTTGAATGGCTTTTTGTGCCTCTGCATTTAAGCCAGTAAAATTAACACCATCCGCTTCATTCATCGGCTCACTCGCAATGGCACGCTGCCCCAGTAGCAGCGCGTTTTCATTCTTTACCAGACTCCATGCATGCATCAGTGCCAATTCATCTTCCTTCCATAATGTTGCCGGGTTAGCGCCTAAAAGAATAGGTCCAAATTCATTCGCCTTACCCTCGGCGAGTTCCAAGTGAACAATAGTCAAGTGATGCTCAGCCAAACGAAACGAAAAGTCACCCTTGCGAGGATCACCAAAGCAAGTGATCCAGTACTTGCCGAGAGCATCTCCGCCCTCTTTAGCGTCCTGAAATGCCACCGCATTTGCCATCTTCCAGCCCTCTGGTGAAAGCACCATCGACAGCACCTTTACCATCAGAGCCCTTTGATCGTCATTGAGCTGACTAATCCTAATGCCAGATCGATTACCGCCGGTATAACGCATTTCCCAGCGCCGTTGATCGCCGCTATCGTGTAAGCATGCGGCAAGCTGATCCTCATCCAAACTGCTAACAAAACTACTAACTTCCTTGCGGAATGTTGATGCAAAATCAACTGCCGAAACCAACTCATCTGTCAGCGCTAACAACAACACTGCGGCGGAGAGAACAAAGGGAAAGGACATGAATTCTGGATTACTGGTTAAGTGGTTTGTTGAATTAAACGTTCAATAGATAACTTGCAAGATAGCTGGGGCCAATGATGATTGCCAATGACGATCATACAACCCGCATCACAGCCTGTAGCCTGGCATCTCGTCGGACACCTGATCAATGCGGTGCTCGCTCAAGCCTGCTTGCTCTGCCCACTCAGGCCAGCGCTTAATCGCCCCGATAACCTCATCAATAACCTCATCGATCTTGCGCACGCTTTGACTTTCTCCGAGCTTTCTTAAATCAGCGCGGCCAACGTCTACGCTTTTGCCATTCACCGAGGCAGCACGCATACCACTAGCTAGCGGATTGGTTGTGCTGGTGAGATCATAGGCTGGTGACACCGTCCACTGGCCGTCAGGCTGCATTAAAAAAGCATGGTTTTTGCCGTGATCATCGTCATTGCCAGCAAGCACATTAAAGCAAGCACGTCTGAAAATCTCCTCAACCCCGATCTCACTACCCGTCAAGATACGCGTCAGATCCATCAGCTGCCCGTATTCAACACCATCACGGATAGCTGTGTGCGTGATTCCTGAATAGGTGTGGATATGTCTCCTCGACTCACCCGGTCTGTCAAAGCGCTTCGATAAAAAGTGGAACATGCCATTATCACATTCGAGCAAATGCGTTTCTGCCATGTTAATGCCCGCCGCATTGGCCATGATCGAGAAAGCATACTCCTCTTTGCCGTGTTGATAATCCGTATCCAGATCAAACTTCAGCAGCCAACGCTCAAATCCAGTGGGAAGATCACCGCCCCCCGCCATCGTGCGTGAGAAGTCCTTATTGAAACCCAGTAGCACCTTCGGTTGAGCTCCCCCGGGAGATAAGCCAGAGCGCATCAGTCCTGGTAAAATCTGATCGGTGCGACCATGTAGAAACGAAGTCGCATTATTAACAAGATCCGCCACCTCGACGGTCAGCTCGTCACGGAAATCTCCCGTCGCTGAAGGCGGCTCATAACCAATGGCACCCATCGCATGCCCACCAGCACAGGCGAGCTTCTGCAGAACACCAATATTATTCCATGGGATGCCCTTGTCTTGGAAAAAACGTTTCATCATCTGCTGACCCCACCAATCCGGCAAACTATCTCCAAAAA